>JAYFPV010000139.1:0-5317 GCA_034927465.1 Lawsonibacter sp. | reverse complement strand
GGGGGGGGACCCGGCCGGGTTCCATGTCCTCCTGGCCAACATGAACGCCGTCGGCGCCAATTTCCAGAGCCAGTTCCACGTTGTCGTTGATGAGAAACGGCACGCCGTACCGCCGACACAGCTCCTTCACTTCCAGCGCTTCCGCCCGGAAGGCATCGGAATTCAGACGCTTCTCCCGTAGCTGGATCATGGTGGCGCCTCCCTTCAGGGACGCCTCAACCTGCCAGGCAAGGGGGGCGCCCCCCAGCCAGGCGCGGTCGGTGACGGCATACAGCAGTAGGTGCTCATTTACAGATTTCATAGCGTGCTCCTTTGTCCAGGGTGTCGCCATCCATGTGAAAAATAGCATCAATGATACGGCTGCGGTAGGTGGCATTTCCGTCCGTTTGGGCCATGTTAGCCCAGCCGATCTCCCCCGCAAGACCCATTAAGGCCACGGCGGTGGCCACCGCCTCCAGCGCGTGGTCCGGATTGGCAGCCAGACAGGCAGCGGTTAGTCCGGACAGCTGGCAGCCGGTGCCGGTGATTCGGCTCATTTCCGGCCGGCCATTGCGGATGACATAGCAAAGGGTCCCGTCGGACACCAGATCAATGGCCCCGGTGATGGCCACAATGGTTCCGAGCTGCGCGGCGGCCAATTTGGCAAAGAACACCCCGGCGGACAGCGTGTCCTCGGTGACGGCATCGGCCAGATCGGCATCTACGCCCCGGGTGGTGCAAAGACCAGCCGTCAGCGCCTTCAGCTCGGAGCGGTTGCCCCGGATGGCGGCAAAGTGGAGCTCCCGAAGCAGCATCTGAGCGGTTTGAGTGCGCAGGGTACTGGCCCCCGCGCCCACCGGGTCGAGCACCACCGGACGGCCCATGGTCGCCGCTGTTTTCCCGGCGGCGACCATGGACGGGATAGTACGCTGGTTCAGGGTGCCGATGTTCAGATTCACACCGCCGCACAAGGCGGCGATCTCCTCCACCTCCTGGATATCGTCGGACATGATGGGGCTGGCTCCGCAGGCCAGAAGGGCGTTGGCCACATCATTGACGGTGACATAATTGGTGATGTTGTGGATAAGCGGAGCGGTTTGGCGGACGCGCTGTAAGCAGGTGCCAAGCAAATGAAAGTCCTCCTTATAAAACAAAAAATGCCGTGGGCTCGTCTTGCGCGTACGAAAGACGGTCCCACGGCATCAGCCGAAAACCCTATCTCCCTACGTTGGCATTACCCAAATCAGGTCACAGGTCGAAGCGCATAGCTTCCTCTCAGCCCGTTTGCGAGCTCCCTCATTTGTCCCCGCGGCCCACGGGGCGCGGTTTCCATCATTATAATTCAGGCAAAAGAAGATTGCAAGTTTTTTCCCGATGGGGTATGCTAAGAAAAGAAATATAGTTTCAAAAGGAGGAAGTGCAATGACGGATCAGGAATTGGTAGACCAAGCCTTTGCAATGCGGAAGTATTCTTATGTGCCCTACTCGAAATTTGCGGTGGGGGCGGCGCTGCTGTGTGCGGACGGAACAGTGTTCACCGGATGCAACGTGGAAAATGCTGCCTATGGCTCCACCATCTGCGCCGAGCGCACGGCGCTGCTAAAAGCGGTGAGTGAAGGGCACCGGACGGACTGGACGGCCATTGCCATTGCCGGCGGAGGAGAAGATTATTGCTGGCCCTGCGGCGCCTGTCGCCAGATGCTGTATGAGTTTGCCCCAAATCTTCAGGTTTTGGCGGCCCGAAGGGACGGCGAGTTTGAAACGGCGCTTTTGTCTGCCCTGCTGCCCCGCGCCTTCGGCCCGCATTCGCTGGAGCGGTAAGACCATTTGAAACAAAAATAATGGATACATAAAAAAATTTTTTTCAGACATACTATCCTCGTCATCCGAATCAGAGGAGGTAATCTGACATGGTGATGGACAAAATCGCGCTGACCCTGCTGATTATTGGTGGCTTGAACTGGGGCAGCGTAGGGCTGTTTCGATTCGATTTGGTCGCCTTTGCCTGCGGCGGGTCCGGCAGTATGATCAGCCGGGTGGTCTACACCCTGGTGGGGCTGTCCGCTGTGTGGTGTGTCTCTCTGCTGTTCCGGGACCGAGATCCGGTGGAAGAGCGGGGACATTAGGCCACATTCTAGTTTTCCAAAAACAGAGGTTCGATATGCAGACTGCATTTCGAACTTCTGTTTTATTTTTTTACATTTTGTTCGATTTTACAAAGAGTTAACAGTGAGGTTGTTTTGTATTTTACATCGTATTTCTATACTGAAAACTGTGAACCATATCAATCAGAATGACGAACAAAACAAAAGGAGTTTATAAGATGAAAAAACTGACTTGCCTGGGCTTATCCATTGCCATGGCCCTCTCCCTGTTGGCCGGGTGCGGAAGCAGCACAACCAACAATGCTGGAAGCACTCAGGACAACAATACCGGCACCGCCCAGTCCACTCCGAATACCCAAAAGGATTTGAGCGGCGTGGTGAATACCAACGGCTCCACTTCCATGGAAAAGGTGATGCAAATTTTTATCGAGTCCTTTCAGGAACAGAACAAGGGCGTTACAGTCAACTACAGCGGTTCCGGCTCCGGCGCCGGGGTCACCTCTGCCATCGATGGCACCGCAGATCTTGGCCTTGCTTCCCGTGAATTGAAGCCGGAAGAAGAAACCCAGGGCGCACAGGCCCACATTGTGGCGTTGGACGGCGTGGCCGTGGTGGTCAACCCGAACAACTCGGTGGGCGATCTGACCATGGATCAAATTGCCAAAATCTACACCGGGGACATTACCAACTGGAAACAACTGGGCGGCGCGGACGCCGAAATTGCGGTCTATGGCCGTGAGGCCGGTTCCGGTACCCGGGGCGCCTTTGAGGAACTGGTTGGTGTGGTAGACAGCTGCAAATACCTGAACGAGTATTCCTCCACTGGAGACGTCATCGGCAACGTGGCCTCCAATCCCAACGCCATCGGATATGCCTCCCTGTCCGCTGTGGGCAATACAGTCAAGGCGGTTAAGGTCAACGGTGTGGAGTGCACCGAGGCTACGGTGCAGGACGGTACCTATGCCATTCAGCGTCCCTTCATTATGATTACCAAGGAAGGAACTCAGCTGTCCGACGCGGCCCAGGCATTCCTGGACTTTGCCATGAGCGATGCCGCATCCGAGCTGATCATCCAGGCCGGTGCGGTGCCACCCGCCGCCAAGTAATCAAACGACGCAAGAAAAAGGCCGCCAAAAAACGCGTCCGCTGGCCGCGTGGTTTGGCGCACATCCCCCCTTGCATACCTCTCGTTTCGTTCCCCTTGTCTGGGGGAACGCAAAAGAAAGGTGGTTCGGCTGTGAAGCATGCCCGAAAAATCAACCCGCTGGAGCACGTCATGCATGTGCTGTTCTTTCTGTGCGGGTTTGTGGCGGTGGCCTTTGTTCTGGTCATCACCGTATATTTGATCGTCTCCGGCATCCCAGCCATCCGGGAAGTGGGCGTGGTGGACTTTCTGTTTGGAACCACCTGGGATTCCACAAATAAGACCAATCCCCAATATGGCATTCTGTCGTTTATCCTGACCTCCATTTATGGCACCGCCGGAGCGATTCTTCTCGGCGTGCCCATCGGATTCCTAACGGCGGTATTTCTGGCCAAGGTGGCCTCCCCCAAGCTGGCTGCCGTTATCCGTCCGGCGGTAGATCTGCTGGCAGGGATTCCTTCCGTGGTCTACGGCATGGTGGGGATGGTGGTTTTGCTGCCCGCCATTCGGGAGTTCTTCGGACTTCCCGCTGGGGACACCCTGCTGGCCGCCATTATTGTATTGGCCGTTATGATTCTGCCCTCCATTATCTCGGTGTCGGAAACCGCCCTCCGGGCGGTCCCCCGGGAGTATGAGGAGGCCAGTCTGGCGCTGGGAGCGACCGAAATGGAGACCTACTTCCGGGTCACTGTCCCAGCGGCAAAAAGCGGCATCGCCGCCGCTGTGGTGCTGGGGGTTGGCCGTGCCATCGGAGAAGCCATGGCCATTCTGATGGTGGCGGGAAACGCCGCCAACATGCCATCCTTGTTCCGCAGTGTTAAATTTCTAACCACGGCCGTGGCCAGTGAAATGTCCTACGCCGCCGACGGCAGTCTGCAGAAAATGGCTCTGTTTTCCATCGGTCTGGTGCTGTTTGTGTTTATTATGATGATCAACGTGGTTCTTAATGTAGTCCTGAAACGGGAAAGGTCGTGACGGGGCGTGGAAGGAGTCAAAACAATGTCGCAGACTGTGGATGGAAACATTCAAAGCGGAAGCCGCTCCCGTCCGGCGCTGTCCAGGAGTCGACGCATTTACGACAGCGGTCTGCGGGCCTTACTGTGGATCTGTGCTGGCGTGACCTGTGCGCTGCTGCTGTTTCTCATCGGCTATATCTGTTATCGGGGCGTGCCCAGTCTGTCCTGGGAGTTTCTCACGACCAAGGAATCCCTGCTGAAGGGGACCATGGGGATTCTGCCCGCCATCCAGAACACCTTGTATGTGGTGGGGGTTACGCTGATAATTGTCCTGCCCCTGGGGGTAGGGGCCGCGGTCTATCTTACCGAATATGCCACCAACCGCTTCCTGGTAAATGGCATTGAGTTTGCAGCGGAGACCCTGTCCGGAATCCCTTCCATTCTGTACGCTCTGGTGGGATATCTGGCGTTTAGCAAAACGCTGGGACTTGGCTACTCGCTGCTGGCCGCCTCGCTGACGTTGGCCATGATGAATCTGCCCACCATCATCCGAACCACGCAGGAATCACTGAAGACTGTGCCCCAAAGCTACCGCGAGGGCGCACTTGGGCTGGGGTCCGGCAAGTGGCATATGATCCGAACCATTGTGCTGCCGGGCTCCATCGATGGGATTATAACAGGCTGCATTTTGTCCGTTGGTCGTATCATTGGTGAATCGGCTGTGCTGCTTTATGTAGGCGGTATGGGCAATTCCATGAACGACTTTTTTGCCAGTCCGGGTCAGTTTGCTCACAGCTCCGGCGCAACGCTCACCGTGGCGCTGTATGTCTTTGCCAAGGAGCGGGCTATCCTGGATCCCGCGTTTGGAACAGCAGTGGTTCTTCTGATGCTTACGCTGATTATCAATTTGTCTGCCAAAGTGGTGGGAAGAAAGCTGAGACAAAGACAGGCCTGACCGGTCATCTGTCTCGGAAAGGAGTCAAACAAAGGATGAACGAACCTATTTTTTCCGCTCGGGAGCTAAACCTGTATTATGGAGAAAACCATGCGCTGAAGGATATAAAGATTGACATTCCGGCGAAGGAAATTACCGCCTTAATCGGCCCTTCCGGTTGCGGAAAGTCCACCACACT
>JAYFPV010000457.1:0-3726 GCA_034927465.1 Lawsonibacter sp. | reverse complement strand
CACACCCTGGCCCGGGTTTTAGGGGCTCAGCGGGCAGTGCTGGTTACCGAAGGGGACAAGCTGAACGCCGTGGAGGCGGTGGAGCGCCGCCTCCGCCGCCGCAGCGGCAAGGTTGAACTGCGCACCGTTGGCACCCGGTATCCTCTGGGGGCAGAAAAGCAGATCGTCCAAACCGTGACAAAGCGGGAGGTGCCCTTTGGGAAAAACCCGCTGGATGTAAAGTGCGTCGTATTCAACGTAGCCACTGTCTTTGCCATTCAGGACGCCCTGTTCAAGGGGCACGCGCTCACCCACCGGGCGGTCACCGTCGCCGGTGGCGCGGTGGCCCGTCCCCGAAATCTTTGGGTTCCCATTGGCACCTCCCTGCACTGTCTGCTGGAATCGGCTGGCGGTCTGCGAGAGACGCCCGACCTGATCCTCACCGGCGGCCCCATGATGGGAATCCCTCAGCGCAACCTGGATGCCCCGGTGGTCAAAAATACCAACGCGCTGATCTGCCTGACCGACTTCGAGCGCCGCGGTTCTGCCCAGGAATCGGTGTGTATTCGCTGCGGCAAATGCGTCTCCTGCTGCCCGATGCACCTGGCCCCCGCCTTCATCAGTCAGGCTCTGCGTCAGAACGAGCTGCACAAACTGCCCAAGCTCCATCCTCAGGACTGCATTTCGTGTGGCTGCTGCTCTTACATCTGCCCCGCCCGCATCCCCTTGCTGGAGTTGGTCCGTCAGGCCAAAGAGCTGCTTGAACAGGAAGGGGAGAACCGATGAATTCCACACGTTCTCTCCGTCTGCCCCCTCAGGCAGGACAGCCTTCCACTACCGTCTCTATGATGACCGACGTGATGGTTGCCCTTGTTCCTGCTCTGGCCATGGCGGTCTTCTTTTTCGGCCTCCGCGCCCTGGCCCTCACCGCCATTTCTATCGGGTCCTGTGTTCTCTTTGAATACGCGTATCGACGATTCACCGGCCAGAGCAACACGGTTGGGGATCTTTCCGCCTGCGTCACCGGACTGTTGTTGGCCATGAGTCTGCCTGCCACCTCCGCCTACTGGGTGCCGGTGCTGGGCGGAGTCTTTGCCATCATCTTGGTCAAGCAATTTTACGGCGGTCTTGGCAAAAACTTTATGAACCCGGCCCTGGCCGGACGAATGCTGCTGGCCACCTTCCCAGTTCTGATGACCAGCTGGTCACAGCCGCTGGACCGCCTGTCCCTGTGGAAGGTAGACGCAGTCTCCGCCGCTACCCCCATGTCCTATCTCCACGGGGGTGTTCTGCCCCCCCAATCTCTCAGCCAGCTGCTGCTGGGTCAGCAGGGGGGCAGCATGGGTGAAGTGGCCTCCTTCATGCTTTTGCTGGGGGGCGGCTATCTCATTTTGCGCCGTGTCATCTCTATCCGCATCCCCGCCTTTTATCTGGGCACGGTTGCCCTGCTGGCTCTGCTGTTTCCCGGGAAGGGGGTAGATCCCGTACGATGGATGGCCGCTCAGCTGCTCAGCGGCGGCCTGTTGTTGGGTGCCTTTTTCTTGGCTCCCGACCCCACCACCTCTCCCGTCACCCCCAAGGGGCAGGTGATGTTCGGCGTGGGCTGCGGAGCACTGACGATGCTGCTACGCTACCACAGTTCTTACCCGGAGGGCGTGGGCTGGGCTATTCTCACCATGAATTGCTGCGTGTGGTTTTTGGATCGGGCTGGGATGCCAAGGCGATTTGGCACAGGCCGCTTTTCCGTGCTCTGGGACCTGGCACACCGCCTCCGCCACAGTCTGTCTGAAATCAAATTTGTCAAACCCGCTCTTCATTTTCATCTGATCCATGGAGGCAAAATGCCCGGCGAGGAGCACTTGGATCAGATCCGCGCCCGTGCCAAATCTCTGAGCTATTTTGGGGCAGTGGTTTTGGCCGTCGGCGTGATGATTTTTGCCGTCCACCGCTATACCGATCTGGACACTGCACGGGCAGAGGCTCAGGCGCAGCAGGAGTTCCTTGCTCAGGTCATGCCCCAGGCCACCTTCAGCTCGGAAACTCCCTATCGAGCCGCCGGTGCGCTGAGCATTCAGGCCGGCTACAGCCAGGACAATGAACTGGTTGGCTACTGTGTCGAG
Organism: Lawsonibacter sp.; assembly: GCA_034927465.1. GTDB lineage: Bacteria > Bacillota > Clostridia > Oscillospirales > Oscillospiraceae > Lawsonibacter. The sequence goes on along the minus strand of JAYFPV010000457.1, from coordinate 1,627 downwards.
GTTCAGGCTCAGGGCTTCAGCGGAGTCATCACGATGGAGGTAGGCGTCGATTTGAATGGTCAGGTCACGGGCGTCACCGTCACCGACCACAGGGAAACCTCCGGAGTGGGCACGCAGGCCCTGACGCCGGAGGCTCTTAGCCGGTCTGTCGGCAAGTCGGGCACCCTCCGGTCTTCGGGCAGCAACGCGGTGGACGCGGTTTCCGGCGCCACCGCCACCTCCCAGGCCATCACGGCGGGGGTCAACCGCGCGCTGTCCATCGTCGCCAACCTGGATACGGAAGGAGGAGGCGTGAACTATGTGGACGGAGAAGTGTAATTCCTCCGCCTGGAACGTCTCACTTCGAGAGGAGGCATTTCCATGGCTTTTCTAGAACTGGCCGGAGTAGCGCTGGCCGCGCTACTGTCGGAAAATTTCATTTTAGTCAACTGTATGGGTATCGGTACCCGCAGGCAGTCCTTTCAGGACCCGTTGGATGCCCTTCGCACCGGCTACAGCCTGACGGCAGTAATGGTGCTGGGTGCTTTCTTCTCCTGGCTGGCTGAATTCCTGGTAATCACCCGGTTTGGCTTGCAACATTTCCGCCTGCTGTTTCTGTCCCTGCTCATCCCCGGTCTGGTGGCCGGACTTCGGTTGTTCATCCGGGCTTACGTGCCTGAGCTGTCTCGCCGCATGGACGGCAATTTGGCCGCCGTGTCCACCAACTGCGCCGCGCTTGGCTCCGCCCTGCTCATCGCCCAGCGTAGCTACGGGCTGGGCTCCGCCCTAACGTTCTCTCTGTTCGGCGGGATAGGAGCAACATTGGCTTTGACCAGCTTTGCCAGCCTTCGGGAAGAAGTCAGCTTTGACCACTGTCCCAAGTGCTTTCGGGGAACACCCATCCTGCTGCTAACCGCGGGACTGATGGCTCTGTCCCTGGTCGGATTTTACGGATTGCATCTGTCATAATTTCGCGGATACGGCACAATCCCGTGCTGTTGGCAAATGCCAATTGCACGGGATTGTGCCGTTTTCTCAACTCGGATCAGACCAGAAAACGCTCCGCTGCGGAACGTTTTCCCTGCAGCGGAGCGCTTTTTTGTTAATCGAACATTACTTCAATCCGCCCAGTTTAAAGGACGAGCACTCAGTTCCCTCTTGCTTGGTTGGATGACAGTCGCAGCAGCCAACTTGGATACTCTCTAAAGAGCAGCAATTATGCGGGGCATTGTGAAACGCGCAGCTGGAAACACTGCACTCAATGCTGGTGTTGCAGGACTTATAATCGGTGCCAAACGATTTCGAATCCATACTGAAAACCTCCTCCACTTGGGATGCTCTTAGTATAGACGGCAGGAACGATCTTATTCTTCTATTTTCTCTGTTTCCTCGGTGGAATTTTTCGGCTTGTCATCCAGCACTTGGGGGATAAATTGGCTGGCAAATTTTCCCTTTCCTCTGCTTTTGACATAAAAATAACCGATGATGGAAAAGATCACCGCCCCCACAAAATTGACGGCCAAATCCTTCATGGTGTCCAGTAGTCCGATGTCCAGCTACCCGCCCAGTCCAAGGGGAATCTGCTTTCCTCCCGCCACCACGATAACATCGGTGATCCCCCGAATGGCAACCGGGGTGTTTCCACCGG
>JAYFPV010000065.1:0-15656 GCA_034927465.1 Lawsonibacter sp. | reverse complement strand
GACTGCGGAAGCGCGCTGTCCTACTCCCGCGCGCCTCGAAAAACCGTTCCTGACAGCGGGCAGTACAAATGCTGGTACTATATGCGCTACGGCAAGGAATACTGCTCGACCCATTACATCAGCGAAAAGCAGATCAAGGCCGTCGTGCTGGATGCCATCCGGCGCAACGCGCAATATGCCCGTTTGTATCATAACCGCTACGAGAAGATGCTGACGGCCGCGCTGGCGGAGAGCGCGCAGGGCAAGCTGAAGGATCAAAAAAAGGAAGCGGAGAAGGCCCGTAAGCGCATCGAGACGCTGGACGGAATCATCCGTAAGCTGCTGGAGCAGAACGCCGCTGGGGCAATTACAGACGAACGGTTCGCCACTCTGGCTGCTGGTTATGAGCAGGAACAGCAAGAGCTGAAAGCGGTGCTGGAGGATTATGAAGCCGCCGCGCGAGACGTGGACGAGGCTGTCATCAAGGCGGAGCAGTTCACCTCTCTGATCGAAAAATACACAGACCTGCAGGAGCTGGACGCCCATGTCCTGCACACGCTGATTGAACGGATCGAGGTATCCCAACGTGAGACGCAGCCGGACGGCAGTAAAACCCAGAAAGTCACGATTTACTTCAAGTATGTCGGGTATGTGCACATCCCGATGTGAGCAGACAATATCAGAAAATAATAACAACAAATCCGTGGTTTTATTTGCACACCACTGTCGAGAGTTCGATCCTCTTCGTCTCCACCAAGAAAGCGGTTAAATCGATTGATTTAGCCGCTTTTTCATAACTTTTTGGAGAAATTTGAGGGCCTGCGAACCTGACATTTCCACACTTTTTCGTAAAATTGACCCCGCCCGGTTCGCATCCCCGCAGCAAGCGGAAAATTGGTAGCTCAAAACTCTGCATTTTATACTTGATTCCCTCAGGTGCGAAAAGCCAAAAGGTTGCGAACCATACCCAGCGAACGGTTCGCATCTCAAAGCCGGAAAGCATTGAAAACGCACGATTTATAAGGTTGTCAACGCCGATTTGATTTTGCAGTTTTTCGTCGGTTAAAAAATGTAGGAAAACAGCGGTGATGGAATGTCCTAAAATTAGTTTTGTCCCTGCTCAAGCTGCTTTTGCTTCATGTATTCCTTGCGCTCCTTAAGGCGGTAGCTTTCTCCTTTGATGTTGACGACGGTGCAGTGATGAAGCACACGGTCGAGGATCGCGGAAGCGATGGTGACGTCTGCAAAGACCTCGTTCCATTGGGAAAAGGTCTTGTTGGAGGTAAAGACTGTCGAGACCTTCTCATACCGTCTGGCAATGAGCTGAAAGAACAGATTCGCCCCCTGAATATCCATCGGGAGATAACCGATTTCGTCGATGATGAGCAGTTTGTATTTGCCCAGTGTTTTGAGCTTGTCCTGCAATCTGTTTTCAAAATGAGCCTTTTTAAGCTGCTCAATCAGTGTGTGGCAGTTGATGTAGTAGGTGGAAAAGCGATGCCGGGCAGCGACCATTCCAAGTGCTGAAGCCAGATGAGTCTTGCCCACGCCGGGCGGGCCGAGGAAGACGATATTTTCTCCATTTTCCAGAAAACGCAGGGTGGCCAGCTCCTCGATCTGTCGCTTGTCGATGGAGGGCTGGAAACTGAAATCAAAGTCCTCCAACGTCTTTTTGATGGGGAAACCCGACATCTGCACCTGTTTTTCATAGGCCCGTCTGCGTTTGCTGAGTGCCTCCTCGGCAAAGATATGGTCGAGCACCTCCACGATGTTAAGCTCGTCCTTTACAGCTCTCTCGAGATAATTGTCCAGTATCTCCAGCGTGTTTTTCATTTTCAGGCTTTCAAGGTTCTCCCTGAGGCGTTCCATCGTCAGTTCCGTCATAACAACACCTCGTCATACCGGCTCAAATCATGTGGCTGGATGGGAAAGTCGATGACGTTGTCACCATTCAGCAGCGTGTTTTCGATGTCGAAAGACTGCTTGACAGTCAGCCTGCGATAGTGATGAGCATTGACGACCATATCCTTTTTCTGATAGGATATCCGGTGCAGGGCGATTTGCTTTCCTTCGTGGTAGGCGGCGAGCAGGTTGTCCAGCGCTACGACTGCCACATCTTTGCCGGCGTATTCCGATGGCACGGAATACTGATTACCGCCGTACGAGATGAGGCAGTCTTTTTGCACCCGGCGCAGATTGATTTTGTCAATGATATATTCACGCTTGAGAGGGTTGAGGCCCTCTTTTTTTAATCGCTCGAAGGGAACTTCATTTGTTGTGGCATGTACCTTTCCATTGACTTTGTTGCACCAGGCCAGAGCCTGGCCGTTAAGATCGTCCAGGGAGTTGTACCGGATGCCAATCATAAAATTGTCCCGGACGAACTGTACCGTGTGCTCGACCTTGCCCTTCGTCTGGCCACGGTACGGACGGCATAGCACAGGCTTGAATCCATAGAACCCGGCGAAGTCCTCGAACTGCCGGTTGAGGGTGCTGTCCTCCTGCTTCAGCAGCCGCTTGATGACGACCTGCTTCATGTTGTCATACAGAATTTCTTCCGGATAGCCGCCAAAGTAACGAAACGCGTTGGCATGGCAGCGGATTAGCGTATTCGTGCTCATATCAGTCACAAATTCTATGTACCGTGCCCGCGAGTACCCCAGAATGAACAGGAAGCAGTACAGCTTCTTCAGCTTTCCGTCCTCCAAGACGGTGTGATCCTCGAAAAACGCCCAGTCCATCTGCCCTTGAAGCCCCGGCATTGTCTCAAACCGCACCGTTGCCTTCTCGTCCAACTGCTCCTTTTTGTTGCGTACATACTCTCGAACGATGCTGTGCCCGCCGTCGAAGCCCTGCTCCCGGATCTTTTCCAGAATTCGCTCCGCCGAGTACGGTGCTTCCTCCAGCCATATTGCGATCTGCTCCTTGTACGGGTCCAGCTTTGACGGCTTCGCCGCGCTCAGATTGTATACCGGCCGTGTCTCGCTCTCGGCGTATTTCTTGGCCGTTCTCGGGTCAAGGTTGTACTTGCGCGCGATCTCTGTGTAGCTGAGTCCCTTTTGCCGGTCGCTTCGGATATCCATCCAGTTTGCTCCTTCCATTTTGACACCCTTTCCGCCTCCACTACGGCAGGCAGATTCGAGTGTACCATATTGCATTCCTCTCCGCTGCAATCCTACATTTTTTGACCGGCGTTTTCTTGCATTTTATCATTGGCGCTGACACCAAGAGGGCTAAAGCATGTCCTTTGACTCCAACGCCTATAAGACAGATTTTCAACGCCAAAACTACGACTGCATTATTGTATTGATTCCAACGGGCAAGGTTAAAGTTGTGAAAGCCTATGCTCAAGCGCAAGGGAAAAGTATCTTCCACGTCATGGAAAAACGCGAAACATACCTGGAACATTATGAACAAATTATAAACACATTTCAAATGCCGTAACACTGTACCTTACAAGTTGAAACCAATTGCAATTCTTTCATTTGAATCGTAAACTTAACCAATGGGTGGCCACCCTACGAGATTAGATATATATAAGTTTTAGGACGGAGAGGAATTTGATTATGAATAATCTAAAAGCAAAGCTGTCCACTAGTACTAAAATTGGATACGGTGTCGGTCAGTTGGGCTCCGGCCTGGCATATAACCTTTTTTATTATTACTTCATTTACTTTATGACCAGCTTTGCTGGCGTTAGCCCCGCTGCCGCTGGCACGATTTCTCTTTTTGCGGTAATTTGGGATGCGGTCACCGATCCTATGGTCGGATTTCTTAGTGACTCACTGAAGATCAAAACCGGCACCCGCCGCCGTCTGATGATGAAAGCGTCTGTTCCTCTGGGCATTACCGTTTTCCTGCTGTTTTCCTCGTTCAATTTTGCCACTGACGGTATTAAAATATTCTATTATGCCGTTGTGAACATTCTTTTTTGGCTGTTTTTTACCATGTGCGACATCCCACACATTACTCTGGGTCAAGAACTAACCGAGGACTATGATGAAAAGAGTTCTATTCGTGGTTTTTCCTCGGGCTTCATGTATGCCGGTGAACTGGTTGTCTCCGGTGCCACGATGATTCTAGTGAACCGCTGCTCCTCTGAAGTGACCGGTTGGCGTGTGGTTGCAATTGTGACCGCAGTGCTCTGCTGCTTGGCTTACTTTACTGCCGGTGTGTGCACCAAGGGCAAGGAGCTTACCATTTCTGAGACTGAGGCAAAGAGCAACACAGTGTCTATCGCAAGCTTCAAGGAGTGTTTTTCCAATAAGACCTTCATGTTACTGGTCTTGATTGCGCTGACCGCGAACTGCATTGTTGGGATCCAGGCCTCCGGCAACATCTACGTGCAGAGCTATTTCTATGGCCTGAGCGATCTGCAGATCAGCTTTATCAACATGGGAAAATGCTTCTATATGATTGTGGTCTCCATGATCATTGGTAGCTTAGCATCCAAGATTGATAAACGCAAATTTATGATTTTTGGCTTCTTTGCATATGCATTTGGCATGTTCTGCATTCGAATTTTGCCAGCTTCAATCCCTCTGTACATTTTTGCACTATGCTTCTCTGCACTTGGCAATGCGACCTTTTGGACTCTGATCTACTCCGTTCTGGCGGACGTTATCACCCTTGATACCATCGAACATGGCGGAAATCGTGCCGGTGCAATGACCTCTCTGCTAAGCATGTGCAACAAGTTTGGCTGCTCCTTTGGCATGTGGGCCGTTGGTGTCGGCCTAAGCGTTACTGGCTTTGACGAGAGTGCTGCAGTTCAGAGTGCCGCTGCTGTTTCCGGCATCCGTAGCGTCTATGGTATTGGCGGTCTGATGTTCGGTCTGATCATTGCCATCCTTGCTATCAAGTATCCATACTCCCGCAAGGCCTACAATGAGAAGCTTGCAAAACTGGAAGCGGCTAAGAAAAACTAAACGACGGGCTTTTTGCCGAAAGCAAAGTGAAAAGGCCTTTTGCCCGCATATAGCATGCAGTGTCAAGAGGCCTTTCTTTTTTGCCGCAATTTTTAATTATTGTGGACTCGGCTGCTGCAGCACGATGCTGTGAATCCCACCGCCGCCCAGAAATATCTCCCGAGCCCGGATCCCAACTAGCCGGCGTTGTGGAAAGAGCGTGGCAAAGAGCCTTTCCGCTTCCACATCATTTTCATCATCAAACATTGGATAAATCAAGCCGCAATTCGGCATATAGAAATTCAGATAGGAACCCACCAACATATCGCCGGGGAGACGCGGCAGAGTATCTTTGCTGCTGTCAATTCCGGTTGCTTCCTCTGATGTGATGATCAGCGGCTTTGGAAGCAGAATCCGGTGGATTTTCAGAGAACGGCCACAGGCATCTTTCGAGCGGGATAGGACCTCCAGTGCTTCTCTGACAATCTTATACTGGGGATGTTCGGGATCATCCGTCCAAGAAAGCAGAATCTCTCCCGGCCGAACGAAGCAGAGTAGGTTATCAATGTGCCCCTTTCCTTCATCCAGATACAGACCACGGTGAAGCCAGATGACCTTGCTGATACCCAGATACTCTTTCAGCGTAATCTCCATCTGGTCTTTGGACAGGTTTGGATTCCTTCCCTCGCTCAGCAAACACTCTTCTGTGACAATCAGAGTCCCTTCACCATCGCAGCGGAAGGCGCATCCCTCCAAAACAAACTCTCGCAATTGATAAGAATCCAGAAATGCGGTCTCACAGATTTTTCTGGCAATCCGATTGTCTGCATCCCACGGAAAATATAAACCCTCCAGTAAACCTCCATAGCCATTGAACGTCCAGTCGATCCCACGGACTTCGGAACCGTTGACCACAAAGGTGGGCCCGGTGTCTCGAACAAAGGCCTCATTGCTGCTCATTTCAATAACCCGGACACAGGGTGAGAGGCGATTACGGGCATTTTGATACTGACTGGCATTGACACAAACGGTTACGTCCTCAAATTGGCTGATTGCCTGAGCAATCTTACAGACCGCCTCTTGGGCAGGTTTCCCTCCCAGACGCCAATTGTCCTGGCGCTGAGGCCAGATCATCCAACTACCGGTATGCCAGTCACTCTCTGCCGGCAGATAAAATCCATCATGTGTTGGAATAGAGGGTAAGACGGTCATGGTCTGTGATTTCCTTTCTTTTTCAGACGTCGTGCACTTGTTATTTCGAATCCGTTTACATTTTAATCTTGAGGCTTGCGTTGCGAATCGGATTTTGGTTCACTCTGCGGCTCAGCCTTGGATGTATCGGTCGGCATCTCGGGTGGGATGGCCGCGTTACTGATCTTCTGCAAATAGCTGTATGCCAGAAGATCCATCAAAGCCAGCATCGACGCGGCTGGGATGTTGGTTTGAAAGTGTCCGGGTGGTTCTGCAAAGGCTAAAAATGACAGATCGCTGAGATTTTGAATCATGCTGCCATTCAGGCTGGTAATCGCCACTATGGGTGGATGCTTTTCTGCCCGGATCCGCTCAACGACGTTAAGAATTCCTTTTCCCTGTTCCGTAACAGAAAATGTCAAAATTAAGTCGTTGCTGCTTACGTGCTGGAGAATATTCTTTAGTTCATAAAACTGAAGCGGAAGTACGGGTAAAAACCCAAGGTTGAAGAACAAATGTCTAGCATACGTGGCGATCTCAATACAGCAGTCGTCGGTAAGCAGGATGACCTTTTGCGCATTGGTCAGATACTCAATAAAATGACCAATCTTTTCAGAAGATGCGATCCGCAGAGTATCCGCAATATTGTTGATATACCGCTTGAGGTATGTATTGGTGGAAACCCAATCAGAAATTTGCAAGGAAGGTGCAGAATAGTCCGTTAGACGGAGAAGATTGATGAAGTCACCAAAACCCAAAAATCCGAGTTTCCTTACAAAGCGGAACATGGTGGTGGTGGAGACATAGCATTCATGGGATAAAGCACGGATACTTTTATCCTTTACAGTGTGAATGTTCTGAACAACGTAATCAAATATTTTTCGTTCGGTTTGATTTAATGATGCGAGGTAGGGGTCTGTAAATGAAAAGAAGTCTTCTTTGATGGGGATCACCGCCCTCTCTTCGGATAACACAAACCAGTTAACTTATCATATCGTCAAATCGTTTTATTTGTCAATCGGCATGGTTCGGCTTATAGTTTCTTTTTTTGCGATTTTGTACCGTTTTCGTTAACCGTGTTTCAATGTGTAAAGAGAACGCTTAGCCAAGATCGTAATGCCTCATTTCATTAAAGGATGTTCTTATGCAAAAACAAATGCGTTTTGGTGCCGCACTATTTACAGTTATTTGCTTTGCCATCTTTGTGTTTATCGCCGTTGTCTGCTGGGACATTTCCCCACATATCCCCATGCTTTTAGGATGTATTGTTGCTTCTGCCGTGGCGCTGCTACAAGGCTGTCAGTGGAAGGTAATCCAGCAGGGCATGGTGGATTCCATTGCACAGTCGCTGGAGTCCCTCATCATTTTGCTGATGATCAGCGTTTTGATGGGTGTTTGGATCCAATCCGGTGTAGTTCCGGTCATGATTTATTATGGACTGAAGATCATTTCACCTGGTATTTTCCTTCCTTGCACGATGATCGTAACATCTCTCATCTCTATGATCGTGGGTTCCTGGGGAGCTGCCGGGACATTGGGACTTGCCTTTATGGGGATTGCCCAGGCATTGGGGATTCCGAGTGCTCTGGCAGCAGGCGCAGTAATCTCAGGTGCTTATGTGGGAGATCAGCTTTCTCCACTTTCTGACAGCACCAATCTCACCAGCGCCGTGGTGGGCGTCAATGTTTTCGACCACGTTCGCTACCTGTTCCCCGTCAATTTTGCAGCCTATTTGATCGCTGCGGTAGGATTTCTGTTTGTCGGACTGCAGTACGGTAAGGGGGACATGTCGGTTGTACTTCAGAACACAGGTGTTTTTCTGAAGAATATTTCTAATGCTTTCCACATTACTCCTCTGATGTTTCTCCCCATGGTTCTAATGGTGGTCTGTATTCTGCGAAAGGTACCTGCTACGTTAAGCATAATGGTCGGGATTCTTTCGGCAGGCACGCTGGGGATGATCTTCCAAGGCAACGACCTAAAGGACTTGATGGTTGCTGCAAAAAATGGTTATGTTGGAGCAACCGGCAATGAACTGGTGGATCACTTGTTGACTGCTGGAGGGTTGGATTCCATGATGGCCTCCATTAGTCTTATCATTATTGCCATGATGTTCGGTGGTATTATGGAAAAGAGTGGTCAGATGAAGGCGCTGACCGCGCCAATCGTAAAGCGAGTCCATTCTTTGCCAGCCATGACAGCATCGGTGATATTGACCTGCATTCTGGTCAATATTATCATGCCGGATCAGTATGTGGCCATCGCGCTGCCGGGCCGTATGTACATCAATGAATATGATTGTCAGGGGATCGACCATCGTCGACTTGGAATGGCTCTGTCCGGTGGTGCTGTGGCGACTTCGTCTCTGGTGCCGTGGAACACTTGCGGTACGTTTATGTGCAGCGTTCTAGGAGTTTCTGCGTTTGCGTATGCGCGCTATGCATTTTTCAATATGCTTTCACCGCTGTTGGTGATCCTGCTAATCTCCTTTCTTACACACAAAGAAAAAAACTTGACACAAACAAGGAGGTAACTTTATGGAAAAGATTTATCCGACTTCTCGGCAGGCAGAACAAATCGTTGAACTAGAGAATGATTTGGAGCAGATCCTGCATGATCCGGTGATGCCCGTTGCCGGCTATGGAGTGATGGTATTTCGTGATGGGAAACTTCTTTATCAAGGCTGCGGCGGCTTTCGCCGGTTTTCCCCGCCGCTAGCCTTTGACTCAGATACCCGTTTCCGCACCGCTTCCATCTCCAAGGTGTTCTCTGCTGTCGGAGTAATGCGTCTTGTGGAGCAGGGGGTACTCTCGCTGGACGAAGATGTCAGCCGTTATCTGGACTTCACACTGCGGAATCCAAGTTATCCGGAGCGGCCAATCACGCTTCGCATGCTGATGTCCCACACCTCCTCGATTCGGGATGGTAACGTCTATTCCATTCCGCCTGAGGACAATATCCAGCAGTTCTTCCTGCCAAACGGCAAGTACTATGCAGACGGGAAACATTTTGCCAACTCTGCTGACGGGGTCGATCGTGCACCGGGTTATTTCTTTGCCTATACCAACCTCAACTATGGCATTATCGGTACAATTTTTGAAAGACTCAGCGGTCTGCGCTTTGATGAGTATATGAAGAAAAACGTCTTAGAGCCGATGGGCATTGGCGCCAGCTTCAACGTGGGCGACTTCTCTGTAGAGGAACTCCACCACTTCTCGCCGCTCTATCAATCGAAAAATGGAGACTGTTGGGACGCGTTTCAGCCCTGGGCTGCGCAGATTGACGATTATCAGGATCAGCCCCAGTCCCGGCACAAGGTGCTGATTACCAACCCCGATTTGGGTGGGCAGAACGTTATGGCAGATCTGGCTCACTATCATGTCGGAGACAACGGCACGCTGTTTTCGCCCCAGGGCGGCCTGCGAATCTCTATGAATGAAATGACTGCGCTGGCGGAGCTGTTTCTGACAGACGGCTATATAGGCGGCAAGCAGTTTCTGCACAAGGAGTCTGTCGATACGTTGTTTACACCTTACTGGACCTATGACCCAACTGCTCCCAACGGTGACACCTATGATGGTCTGATGACCTGTTACGGCCTCGGCATCCAGACTATGCAGTCCAAGGGAAGAGACCGCTTTCTAAAGAACCGCAATGTGGTCTTGTCCGGACACTTCGGCGAAGCATACGGCCTACTGGCAGGACTGTTTCTGGACCGAGCCCGTAAGTGCGGATTCTTTTATGTAATTAATGGACAAGGTGCGCCGGATTCAGATCATCACGGCGACTACTCCGGCATGTACCAGTGGGAGGAGCATCTCAGCACCGCGCTGCTGGACAACCTGTTCCCCGAGTTGTAAGGATAGGTGAGCCGGGATATTCGTAGCCCTATACAGAGCGAAATAAGTGACCAGGAATCAACAAAAAGAAGGAATAGAACATGGATCTTCGTCCAATTGGTATTTTTGACTCGGGCGTAGGAGGACTGACAGCTGTGCGTGTAATGCAGGCGCAGGCGGCGAATGAACGTGTAATCTACTTTGGCGATACTGCCAGAGTACCATATGGCAACCGCACAAAGGAAAATATCACTGAGCTGTCCTTGCAGGACGTTCGATTTCTCCGATCATACAACCCGAAGGCGATTTTGATCGCATGCAACACAATCACCGCCAGTTGCATGGATGTTTTAACGAAAGAAAACCCCGAAATCCCCATCTTTGGTGTAATCTTGCCGGCGGCTGCAGCTGCCGCCGTAGCAACCAAAAATCACAAGATTGGCATCATCGCGACCAAGGCGACTGTAAGTAGCGGTGCCTATGATCGGGAACTCAAACGGATTCTTCCGGACATACATATCTTTGCCCAGGCTTGTCCCCGGTTGGTGCCGCTGATTGAGAGCGGGCACATCCATCCGGGAGACGCATCTGTCGAAAGAGCCGCGGCAGAATACCTTGGGCCGTTGAAGACGCAGGGTGTAGACACGGTGATTCTGGGATGCACTCACTATTCACTGATCCAGGAAATTGTGCAGAATTATATGGGGCCGGATACTACACTGATCAACTCCGGAAAGGAAGCAGTGCTTTCTCTGCTGGAAGCTCTGCAAAAGAATGGCGAGCGTGCGCCTGCCGGTGAGGGAAGCGATCGTTATTTCTGCAGTGCGCGGAAAGATGATTTTGAAAAGATCGCACAGGTCTTTTTGCGAAAGGACATCCACGGTTCCGTGAAACGGATTAACATCAAGCAGTATTGAAAAGAAAACAGTAAAACCACCCGCCAAAGATGGAATAATTTATGGACTTGCAAAAACAATTGAATTTTTTGAGTGACATCTTCAAGTGGGCCAAGAGTAAAGGCCACACGAAAGTATGCATTATACTTACCGCACCGTCTTGCAATCTAGATTGCATGACGGTGTTCTTTTCTTGTGTTATCACGCGAAAACCACGGGCTATGCCCGTGGAACCAAAAAGGCAATGCCTATGCGTAATAGTAAAAAAACCCTCGTCTGGTAAAATGGATGCAGGTTTGCCCATTGCATCTAAAACCAAAGGAGGGCATCCAGTAAAGGATAGTAATAGTTTAGCACATACGAAGTTGAATTGTAAGTATCATATCGTGTTTGCACCGAAGTACAGGAGGCAAGTCGCCCGGATGTGAAAACAGCACCACCTATTTTCCTTTACAATCGGACAGTTGCAGCGGCCCAAAAGTCGTGGTCGCGGAAAAGTCGGGTGCCTGCATTCCGAGTGACAGATGATTGTCCATGGCAAGCCCTCCTTGCAGTTCAGTCTATGCTGTGAACAAATCATTCGGCACCGCGCGCAGGAGAAATGGATGCTAAAAAAATGACTGCTGGACTTTTGCAATTCTTAAAAGGTGGCAGTATTGCGAACTGCGCGCGTTCTTTCCACTGCGTGGTTCGCATCCCACCCCTAAAAAAGCCTTTTTTGAAGCATAACAAAGGGGCCCGCTTTGCGGACCACTCGGGAGAGCGTACGGTTCGCATCCGTAAGGTCGAGAGTTCGATCCTCTTCGTCTCCACCAAAACAACACAATCCGAACCTTTTTCCGTTAGGAGAAGGGTTCGGATTTGTTTTTTTCCTGAGTTAAACTATTCATAAAAATTTATAGGTCAAAAGTTTGTAGCCAAAAGCCAGGATAGATTTGTTATCCGTTCAAAGGAGGAGGAAATTGAGTCGGCTCATGAAACCAATTTGGAATATCTGAGACGAGCGCCTGTTGCCGTCCATACCTGATACTTTATGTCTGGATTCCCTCCAACAGCAGCCGGAAATGCGTCAAAGCTTCCTGTTTGAAATCAAAGTCGGGATATCGGATACACCATTCGTAAGTCAGCCCTCGGATGGCCATGACAAAATGACGGGACAGGGCTTCCGGGGACAACGCCGTGTTAAATTCGCCCTGCTGGATGCCGCGCTCCAGTACTTTTTGAAAGAAAGTATAGATTCTCCGTTCATAACCCGTGACAGATTCCATATTCACCGCGCTCGCAAGCTGAAGCCGGTAGACCGTTTTCAATCTGTCCTACCCAATTTGCATTATCATCCGGTCGATGATTTTCTCAACAAAGGCCAGCAACGTCTCACTGGATGACATCTCCGGCTGCAAGGTGTCCAGAAAGGCTTTGTACTGCGTGTCCAGCCGCTCCACATAACCGGAAAAGAGCTGGACATACAGCGCGTCCTTGGACTCAAAATGCACGTAAAAGGTGCCTTTTGTGACTCCGGCCATCCGGGCGATAGCCTCCACACTGACGTCTTTATAATCGTTCTGCAGGAACAGCTTATCCGCGCACGCAAACAGAAGCTTTTTCGTCTCAGCTCCCTGTTCCTTTGTCCGGTTGTTCTTTTTTTCTGTCAAACAATTCTCTCCCGTCTTGTATTAAATGCTAGTATGCGCTATAATTGGCCTCATCTACTAACTGCGTTTAGTAATAAGTGGTTGTATTATATCACATTTTTTTAGAATTGCAACCAATCAGTTGCGGGAGGGCTGAGAATATGAAAAGAAGAATTTTAAGCATTTTTATGTGCCTGTGCATGACATTGTGCCTGCTGCCCACGGCGGCGCAGGCGGCGGATACGACGAGCTACAATATCTGGATTGGCGGCGTGCAGGTGACAAGCACCAACGCCGCCGACGTGCTGGGTGACGGCACAGTAAGCTACAATGCCCCATCCGGTACGCTCATCCTGAAGAATGCCGCCGTCACTGGGGCGTATACGGATGGCAGCGAGAGCGCCGCAATTTATGCAGGTAACGAAGATGCGGATCTGACCATCGTGCTGATCGGCGACAGCGCCGCCGTAGGCCCGTCTGCGAGTGGCGAGAGTTACGGCGTGTACGTCCACGGCACGCTCACCATTACCGGCTCGGGCAGCCTGACCGCTACGGGCGGCCCGGCTATGAGTGGCGTGAGTTGCGGTGTGTACGTCGGTGGCGCGCTTATCATGACCTGTTCCGGCAGTTTAACCGCCACAGGCGGCCCAACGGTGAACAACTACAGCAACAGCTGCGGCGTGCGCGCCTTCGACGCGCTCACTGTTACCGGCTCCGGTAGCCTGACCGCTATGGGCGGCCCGACGACGGGCAGCAATAGTATCAGCTATGGTGTGAGCGGCGGGAGCGTCAATGTCTGCGGTGGCAGTTTGACCGCCACGGGCGGCTCGTCGGCGTACGGCAGTTACGGCGTGAGCGGCGTGCAAGGGGTCACTGTCTCCGGCGGCAGTTTAACCGCTACGGGCGGCAGTTTGACCGCTGCGGTCGACTCCCCGGCGAACATAAGCTGTGGCGTGTGCAGCGTGAACTCCGACAACAGCAAAGTCGTCATCTCCGGCGGCGTGGTAATCGCGACAGGCGGCAAGGTTACGAGCAGCGAAAGCAAAAGCTATGGCGTGGCCAACATCTACGGCGGCGCGACCGACACCAAGATCGATGTCAACAATGTTGAGAACGCCGTAAACAACGGTCTGCTCATTGCAAAGGGCGAAACATGCGCGGCGAGGACGATTTCGGCCTGCGGTGACGGCAGCGCAGCACTCACCGGTTCGGAGAGTGAAAAATTTGCCGTTTGGGGCGTCAGCGGGACATATCCCACTGCTAACATTCTTACCTCCACCTTGGATTTGAGCACAATTAGTGCTGATGATTCCCACTGGAGCGATACCACCGGAGGCTGGAAAACCGAGACAGTGAATGGCGTCAACACCCTCGCCTTGAAAAACGTCATCATCAACGCGCCGGACGCAGCTTACGGTGCTTACGGCATTAAGCTGCCCAGTAACGCGGATGTGAGCATCGTGCTGGAAGGCGTGAACGTCGTCAGTGCGGGCAGCGCGGGCAACGGCAGCAGCTACGGCGTAGGCGGCAGCCAAAGCATCAGCATCTCCAGTACAGACGGCGGTGCCCTGTACACTTTAGCCGGTACGGCAAGCGGCAGCGGTAGCAGCAGCTGCGGCGTGAGCGGTGCAGAAGTCACCATCTCCGGCACCGTCACCGCCGCAGGCGGCACAGCAAGCGGCAGCAATAGCTACAGCTACGGTGTGTATGGCTACAGAGTCACCATCTCCGGCACCGTCACCGCCACGGGAGGCAGCGGCAACAGTTGCAGCTATGGTGTGTCCAGCGGCAGCGGCAACGGCGACATTTCCGGCACCGTCACCGCTATAGGCGGCGCAACAGGCAACAGCAGCTACGGCGTGGACGGCATTATCAGCAGCTCCGGTACTGTCACCGCTGTGGGCGGAGCAGCGGGCAACAGCAGCTGCGGCGTGTTCTACGGTGGCGACGGCGCCATCACCTACTCCGGTACTGTTACCGCCGTAGGAGGCAGCGGCTTGAGCAGCTACGGCGTGTATGGCTATAGCGGCGCCACCCTCTCAGGCACCGTTACCGCCACAGGCGGCACGGCAAGGTACGGCAGCTACGGCGTGGGCAGCAGCAACAGCGGCAACATCACCATCTCAGGCACTGTTACCGCCTCCGGCGGCGCGGCAACAGATACCAGTAGCGACAGTTACGGCGTACACGGCAACAGCGCCACTGTCGAAGCGAACGGAGTACTCACCGCCACGGGCGGCAGCGGCACCAACAGCTACGGCGTGGGCAGCAACAGCGGTACCATCAATCTCTCCGGCACCGTCACCGCCACGGGTGGCACGGCTACCACTAAAAGCTACGGTGTATTCAGCGGCAGCGGCACCATCACTCTTTCCGGCAGCGTTATCGCCACGGGCGGAATGGCTGGCACCAGCAGTTGCGGCGTGTACAGCAGCAGTAGCAGCAGCGGCACCATCATCATCTCCGGCACGGTTACCGCCACAGGCGGTATTGTAACGGAAACAAGCAGCAAGAGCTGCGGAGTGTACAGCAGCGATGCCATTACCCTCTCAGGCACGGTCACCGCCGTAGGCGGCACGGCAACGGGAACAAACGGTGTCAGCTACGGTGTATGCGGCAGCAGCGTCACCGTCGAAGCGACCGGCACAGTCACCGCCATAGGCGGTACGGCAGCTGACACAAGCGGCGGCAGCGTAGGCATGTTCGGTAGTAGTGGCAGCATCAACCTCTCTGGCAGCGTTATCGTCACGGGCGGCACGTCAGGCAACAGCAGCTACGGCGTATACGGCACCAGCACCATTAGCCTCTCCGGCAGCGTTATCGTCACGGGCGGCACGGCAGGCAGCGCCAGCTACGGTGTGTACAGCAGCAACGTCATTTCCGTCACCGGCGGTACGACCACCGCTATCAGCGGCATAGTGGCCATTGGCACTTCGCAGGCCATAAACAAAGCGCCAGACCTGACCGGCTATACCTCAAATCACGATGTTATTGCCAGCGGTAACACCGACGGCAGCGGCGCGAGCACATGGGATAATTTGACATCGCTGACCACCTATAAATATCTCAAAATCGTGGCCCTGTATGCCCTGACTGTCAACCTGGACGGCGGCAGCGGCACGACTGCCACCGGCAACCACATGGCGGGCGACGTCGTCTCCATTGACGCGGGCACGAAGTCGGGCTATACCTTCTCCGGTTGGACGGCCACGG
>JAYFPV010000282.1:0-4877 GCA_034927465.1 Lawsonibacter sp. | reverse complement strand
AAAATTTGTTGTTCAAAAGTCTGATTTTGCTGGGGCTCACCGGGTGTATCCTGACAGTCCTGGCCGAGGGGTTGGCCTTTCCGCTGGCTTCGGTATTTGTGGGCTACGACAGCGCGCTGCTAAACCTAACCGTCCACGGATTACGGCTGTATTCCCTGTCCTTTTTGTTGGTGGGCTTTAATATTTTCGGCTCCGCCTTCTTCACCGCCCTGAATAACGGCGCCGTCTCCGCCACCATCTCTTTTTTGAGAACGCTGGTGTTTCAGCTGACTGCGGTAAACCTCCTCCCTGCCTTCCTGGGGGTGGACGGAATCTGGCTGTCCGTTGTGGCGGCAGAACTGCTGGCCTCTGGCGTTACAACGTTTTGTTTGATCCGAGAAAATGCCCGGTATCAATATGCCTAACCGAACCTCTGCGCGTTGACGAAAAAGGACGCTTTTTCAAAAGCGTCCTTTTTATTGACCTTTTTCCAACCGTTCCAAAGCCGTCATATTTTCTTGCAGACGCTCGTTTCCCGGTTCCAGGGCCAGTGCCAGCCGCGCTTCTTCCAGCGCCTCTTGATTTCGCCCAGTGCGGGAAAACGCAATGGTCCGCAGAGCGTGGGGCAAACTGCCCCACGGTTCAGCCTCACAAATATAGCTTCTGGGCCTTTGCACGATCTCAAGGGCGCATCCTGTAACATAGAGCACCCCTTCCCAATTTTCCTGACTGTAGAGCAAGTTGGCTAGATCGATATATGGTTCCCGCAGATGAGGAGCTTCCGCAATTGCTCTAAAGTACCAGTTTTGGGCGAAACCAGGCTCTCCTTTTTGCAGATAAGCTCTGGCAATATAGCGCATTGAGGCCGCCCGCTCGTCCCGCCAGGTGGCCTTTGGCATCTCCAGATGGGTCTTCAGCGTTCGGATGCAGTCGTCCCAGCGTCCCCGGTACAAGTACTCCAGCCCAAGATAATGGACGCTTCGATCGTCCTCCGGATCCTCAGCAACCGACAGTTCCAACAGGGGCAGATATTGGCCCCTGGACTTGGTGGGATCCGGGTGGTGATCCAGCTGCACCCCTTCCGCCACCACCATAGGGCCGCACTTTCCCTCTCCTATCCAGGCAAGCACCTCGTGGACGGGATGAACCCATTGGTAGCCCTTCCGAGCATGGATCTTCTCGTACCAGAACACCACTCCTTCCGCCCCATCCGGCGTGAAGGACCCGGTATAGCGATAGGTGGCCTGACCCGCACCCGGAACCCACGTCTCTTCCAGTAGCTCCCGCCATCCGCGATGGAAGACTTCGTCCAGGTCGGTGCACACGCAGATGTCCACATCCCGGGGCACCAATTCCATGGAACGGTTGCGCGCCACATCGAACCGCCAGGGGTCTATGGTCTCTATTTCCACCTCAGCTCCCCGGGCCCGCAGCCGTTCCACTGTTGCGTCGGTGGAGCCGGTGTCCAGCACCACAATCCGGTCCGCCTCCGACATGGAATCCATCCAGCGGTCCACAAAAGTCTCCTTATTTTTACAAATCGCATAGACACATACGCAGTATTTTTCCATGTTACACCTCTTTTTTCAATAAGAGCGCCGTCCCAATGGGGCGGCGCTCCTTTCCGCGTGTCGGTGTTTCAGCTTCCGTTTTGGAAAACGTACGCACGGCCGATCCGACAGCCGCCGGCAGTCCACATATCCATCTGCGCCCTCGTCTCCGGATTCTCCCTACAGAAAACGTTCCTGTTCCCGCATTGTTGGTGATAATTGTTTAGTCGACCGTTAAGAACACAGTAACCGCAACGCCGCTGTCTAACCCTGCTTGCAATAAAGCTTCTCCGTCTGTGGTAATCTGAACAGATAGAAGAGTTCCTTGATTGACCGGAACAATCCCGAATCCAGTTGCAAAACAATTGGGGTGTTCATCATCAACCGGCCCGTCAACTGTAGCCGATATCCCTGTGCTTGTAGGATCTTCAAATCCACACGGGCTGGTAAAAATCGTTGCGGTAACCGACTCCTCATCCGTCAGTGTATTATCTCTGATATTCAATACCAAACCAACAATCGTAGAATTTACCGGTATTACTACCGTGCTTCTCGTAAATAACGGGCCAGGTGAAGAAGTTCCAAGTCCAACCCATCCTCCATCACTAATGGATTCATCGGTTGCTAAATAGATTGTTGTGGCTCCTGGTCCGGTGGGGCCAGTCGCCCCCGTTGGGCCAGTCGCCCCCGTTGGGCCGGTAGCGCCGGTTGGGCCGGTGGCGCCGGTTGGGCCGGTTGGGCCAGTTGGGCCGGTAGCACCAGTTGGGCCGGTAGCTCCGGTTGGGCCGGTAGCTCCGGTTGGGCCAGTAGCGCCGGTTGGGCCAGTAGCGCCGGTTAGGCCGGTAGCGCCGGTTGGGCCGGTTGGGCCGGTAGCTCCGGTTGGGCCCGTAGCACCGGTTGGGCCCGTAGCTCCGGTGGGGCCCGTAGCTCCGGTGGGGCCGGTTGGGCCAGTCGGACCGGTCGGACCGGTCGGACCGATAGGACAAACTACTTGGCAGGGGCAGGGGCAGGGCGGCGGGCAGGGCGGCGGGCAGGGCGGGCAACACCCAACGCCGCCATTCAAATATGCCGTTACATTATTTCCGCGGCTTTCATTCCAATTGGAAGTATAATGTCGTTTCATCGCGTTCTCCTTCAGCAATACAAAGGATGGTGGCATGGCTGTGCCACAGTCCATTCTATGCATATTTCCTCCACCTGTGCCTCTGAACGCCATACAGGCCACACGGATTCTGCAAATGGCGGGTCAATCCTGATCTGCTCTTTACACCTCGTTCACTTTCTGGCATAATAAAGGGAAGAAAAAGGGGGGACCGCTTATGAAGCAGTACATTATTGCCCTGGATCAGGGCACCACCAGCAGCCGCTGTATTCTCTTCGACCGGGAGCAGACCATCATCGGCATGGCTCAGCGGGAATTTCCCCAGTATTATCCAAAACCAGGCTGGGTAGAACACGACCCGATGGAACTCTGGTCCAGCCAGTTTTCCGTTCTTACCGAGGTGTTGGCCCAGTCCGGTGTGCTACCGGAAGAAATTGCTGCCATCGGCATCACCAACCAGCGGGAAACCGCCATCGTCTGGGACAGACATACCGGGCGTCCCGTGTATAACGCCATCGTCTGGCAGTGCCGCCGCACTGCCCCGCTGTGTGAGGAACTAAAACAAGATGCCGCACTGACGGAATACATCAAAACGCATACCGGACTACTCATTGACGCCTATTTCTCGGCCACAAAGCTGAAATGGATTCTGGATCATGTGGAGGGGGCCCGCGAGAAAGCGGAAGCCGGTGACCTGCTGTTTGGCACCGTGGACAGCTGGTTGGTCTGGAAGCTGACCGGCGGAAACGTTCACATCACCGACCAAACCAACGCAAGCCGCACCATGCTCTATGACATCCAGGCGCTGCGCTGGGACCCCTATATTTGCCGCACGCTGGGCATTCCCATGAATATGCTGCCCCGGGTAGTGGATTCCAGCCAGGTCTACGGCACCGCCAACCTTCAGGGGTTTGAGGTACCCATCGCCGGAATCGCCGGGGATCAGCAGGCGGCCCTGTTCGGCCAGACCTGCTTTTCCCCCGGTGAGGCCAAGAACACTTACGGCACCGGCTGTTTCCTGCTGATGAACACCGGAGATACCCTATACCGCAGTGAAAACGGGCTTTTGTCCACCATTGCGATCGGACGCTGCGGCAAAGTGCAGTATGCCTTGGAGGGCTCCGTCTTTGTGGGCGGAGCGGTCATCCAGTGGGTACGGGATGAGCTGCGATTCATCACCGAAGCCCGGGATGCGGAATACTACGCCTCCAAAGTACCGGACACCGGGGGGGTGTATCTGGTCCCCGCCTTTACCGGCCTTGGTGCCCCGCACTGGGACATGTACGCCAGGGGGGCTCTGGTCGGGCTGACTCGGGGCACAACCCGGGAACACATCATCAGGGCAGCCCAGGAATCCATCGCCTATCAGGTCTATGACCTGGTGGAGGCGATGGAAAAAGACACCGGCATTCCACTGTCCGCCCTGAATGCCGACGGCGGTGCCAGCCGAGACCGCTTCTTGATGCAGTTTCAGTCTGATGTCTTGAATAAACCGGTCCTCCGCCCCGCCATCCGGGAGACCACCGCGCTTGGTGCCGCTTATCTGGCCGGCCTGGCAGTCGGCGTATGGAACGGTCTGGAGGAAATCCGCGCGCTGCGCACCCTGGACCAGCGGTATGAGCCTCACATGGAGGAACCCATCCGCCAGACGCTCCTTCGGGGGTGGCATAAGGCGGTAGGCCGCAGTCTAAACTGGGCAGAGCCAGAGGCATGAGCGGCAAGCCATATTTGAACGCAAGGAGAGACTGACTTGAGCGACATTATGATCCCAACCCTGCTTTTTTGGGAGAACGGCAACACCTGGTATGGCAGCAAGGGTGCCGCCCGCTTTTTTATCTGCCCCGTGAAACATCAGCCCCCGGAGGGCAGTCCGGATGGCCCGGCTCAAACCACATTGGATGTGGAGCTGTGGCTTGGCCCGCTGACCAAAGCGTTGAGTCAAATCATTGCCACCGCCTCCTTCCCTCTGTCGGAGGAGGGGCTGGTTCAGATTACGGACTGGTTGGAGGCGCAGGCTGCCGCGCAGAATCGTTAACAAAAAAACAGCACCCTTCCGCACAAATATATTCAACTCTTGTTACATTGACTTCATTTGGTTCTTCTGATATATTTTAGACCATAAAATAAATTGAAATAATAATTAGGAGGCTAACCCCTATGCAGGCTTTTGAATACTATTCCCCCACCCACATCTTCTTCGGCCCTGGCACAGAGGCGCAGGTTGGAACGCACACCGCCGCCCACGG
>JAYFPV010000144.1:0-7086 GCA_034927465.1 Lawsonibacter sp. | reverse complement strand
CAGATAGGTCCCTGCCCAAAGCGTGAACGGCATCAGAATCAAGAGCATGAAAATCGTCGGCCACCCGGTTCGCTGAGAATGGAAGACGGGGCACGCCGCAGGCGGCTTTGGCGCTGCCCGGCCAAGTCCCAGCAGCCACAGGCCAAATGCCGCGGCACCCAGCCACAACAGGGAGGGCAGCCAGTGCCCGGCGGACAGCCCAGCCAGCAGAGGAGCACCACGCCAGGCCAGATAGCTGGCAAGCAGCAGCAGGGCAAGCAGCAGGGCCCCAAGCGGCTTGAAAAGCCATTTCACATGCCGCTTGGGGAGCATGGGCGAGGAAGCGGGAACCTGTGCGGAGGACGGAGGAAGGAGGGGAGAAAGCGCCGAGCCATCTTCTGTTCCGCCGCAGGCGAGGGTCAGTTCCTCCGCCGTGATCGCCCCGGCAACCAGCCCCCTGGTCATACGGCATGCGGCGGTGGTGTAAAATCGATTTTGAGAGAAAAAGGCATGGGGTTCGTCCGCAGCGGTGATGGAGCCGTCGAAGAGGAGTGCGCAACAGGTGGCATAGCGGGCGCAGAATCCCACATCGTGGCTGGCCATGAGTATCGTGACCCCCTCCCGGCGCAGGTCGGACAAGATGCGGGCAAAGGTCTCTTTGAAGGGGGCGTCCATCCCCTTGGTGGGCTCGTCCAGCAGAAGAACCTTTGGCCGGGCCAGCAGAACTTTGGCCAGGGCGGCCCGCTGCTGCTCTCCGCCGGACAGGTCATAGGGGTGGCTGTCCAGCAGGCTGTTCAGCCGACAAAGGGAACAGATCCGTGCGGTTTCGTCAGGGGCCGCTCCCATGTCCGCCAGATCTTCGGCCACCGTCCGTCCCACAAATAAGCTTTTTGGATTTTGGGGCAGGGCGGCCAACACATTTTGAAACAGAGCTTCTTCCGGCCAGCCTTCCAACGGGCGGCCTAAAAGGGTAAGCGCGCCCCGCTGTGGAATTTTTGCTCGGGTGAGGAGGGAGAACAGGGTGGTTTTGCCCGCTCCATTGCCCCCTAAAAGGGCGCACAGCGCGCCCTGGGGGACCGAGAAAGTCAGCCCGCGGAGTACATCTGCGTTCTCCCGGTCATACCGGAACCAGACCTCCTTCGCTTCCAGCGCCGGCGGAGCGTCCGCAAACGGGGCGGGTGTCGGGAGGGGACGGGGCGGTTGCTGTTCCAGCCGCTGTTCCAGCCACCGGCGGCCCTCCCCCGGGGTAATGGGGCAGACGCTTTGCTGCCCTGCCGCCGCCCACACCCGCATGGGGGTAGGCATGGAGCGGAACATGGGGTGATGCGCTGTGCGCAGAAAGCTCCCAGCCTCTCTGGGCGTACCGCAGAAGAGAAGCTGGCCCCCGTCCAGCAACGCACACCGGGTGGACAGCGGCAGCGCATCCTCCAGACGGTGCTCGGACAGAAGAATCGTGGTGCCCAGCTCTCGGTTGAGCCGGGCAAGACAATCCAAAAAGGTCTGAGCTGCGATGGGGTCCAGTTGGCTGGTGGGTTCGTCCAGCAGCAGGACCTCCGGCCCCATCACCATAACCGAGGCCAGGTTGAGCAGCTGCTTTTGTCCGCCCGACAACGAGGCGGTGTCCCGGTGAAACCAATCTTCAATGCCGAAAAAGGCGGCCATTTCTGCCACCCGAGTGCGAATAGCGTTCCGGGGCAGGCCAAGACTCTCCAGGCCAAAGGCCAGCTCGTGCCAAACTTTGTCGGTAACGATTTGCTCCTCCGGGGACTGAAGGACGAAGCCAATGGCGGAGGCTTGGACTGCGGGATCCAGCTGGTCCAGAGGATGGCCCTGAAAGAGAATAGATCCAGAGCGGCTGCCGTGGGGTGTCAGAGCCGGCTTCAACTGGCGCAGCAGGGTGGTTTTCCCACCGCCCGAGGGACCGAACAGGGTAAAAAATTCTCCGCGTCCCACGGTTAGATTGATTTTGCTTAATGCGGGGACAGCCTGCCCGGGATAGGAAAAAATCAAGTTTTTGATTTGATAGGATCCCATGCCTTCTCCTCCTTCCAATCCAGATACAGAGGCAATGCGCACAGTGCGCCCCAGGCCAAAAAGGCGGACAGAGACCATGCGTTCAGCCCACCCCATGCAACGGTGGGATAATACCGCCAGTCCAGAGTGCCGCGCAGGGCCATAAGCATCAGATAAGCACCAGCTGCGGCCAGAAAGGCCAGCGTACGCTTGTCCCGGCGATCCAAGACGTAGTTGGTATAGGCGGTGCGCCCCGGCAGGCCATACCCACGGCTGTCCATGGAGTCCGCGCAGGTCAAGCCCTCCTCCAGGGACCAGGCCACAAGAACGGACAGCAGACGGATGCTGTGCCGGGCAGTGGTCAGTTTCCCACGGCCTTGCCGACCCACCTGACGCTGGGCCTGAGCAATTTGAGACAGCCGCTTTCGGCCCTGGGGCAGGGCCCGCAGGATCATGGACAGCAGCAGGGACAGCGCCGGAAGCCCCCGGCCCAGCAGGCACATCCACTTGTCAGCCGTCATCACCCGGGAGAGACAGCACAGCCAGACCAGCGACGCAGCCAGCATCCCGCCAGCACCCAAGCCGAACAAAATAGATTCCAGCGTCAGAGGGTTGCCGTTTGGAAAGTACCACAAGATCGTGGCCCCCGCGTGAGTGAATAGAGGGTTACACACGGCAGCCGTAAAAAAAAGAACAAGCAGGGGAACGGGACGCCAGCCGGCACCCAACCGGCGGGACCACAGCAGGCCGAACAGCAGAGAAAGAAGCAGAATGGCCGGGTGAAAGGTGGTCATGGTGACGGCCAGCACCAGTGCGAACCAGGCGGCGGTCACCGTCGGATGAAAGGAAGAAAAGCTGTCTCTCATCCGGTTTCCCCCGTGCCCACGTCCTTGCCCAGGTTGCAGCTATAGACCCACTCCACCACGTCGCCGTCGGACAAAGAATATTGGGAACTGCCATAGCCGGGCTGGACACCGTTGACCAGATAGGTCCATCCGGATTGCTGGCCGCAGTCGAACTCGTACAGGTTGGCAATGCCCTCCACATAGCTGGATCCATAGCCCGGGGTAAAAGTAGCCTCCATCTGGATACCCGCCGCGCGGGTCTGGCGCTGCAGCAGGTCAAAGACAGTCTCACCCGCTTGAACAGAGACCTGGGCCGCGGCCAGAAGAGTGCCGTCGGCGGGAATCAGCTCGGTCTTGTCCGGGTTCAGCCAATCCAAATGGTCTAAAACGGAGTCACATCGGATGGAAAGGGTGCAGGTCAGCACCGGCGCTTCGGACGGGGCCGGAGAGACGCCTTCTTCCGGCGGCTTGGCGGAAGCGTCGACCTGTGAAGAAGAGGTGGCACCGCTTTGGTCAGCGGACGCCGCCGCAGGGGCTGCTGGGAGGGAAGACTGATTCGGAGCGGTGGTCTGGGTGGATTGTTCCGGGGCCTGTTCGGATTTGACAGGGGCTGAGACGTCTGGGAGTGCGGAAGCGGGCCCCGCCGCCACGTCCGGGGGAAGAGAAACGCTGGACGTCGAAGCGGAGGAAGCCGATTGAGAGGCCGTCTGCCAGCCCTGGAGACCGGGGGCGTCGCCTCCGTACCAGAAGGCAGCAGCCAGCACCGCCGCAACGACTCCGACCGCGAAAAACCGTTTTTGATGCTTGTTCATCCAAATTCTTCTTTCCCGTTAATGTCCCGAACCGAGAAGAGCGCTGCCACCCAGAAAGGGGCTGACCCCCAGTACGGCCGGAATCAGAGCGGCCAGTCCGGGGATCACGGCCGCTGCCTGGACGGAGGATTGGCTGGTTTTTGTTCCCGCCGTATCGTACAGAGAAGACGCCCCGGCTTCCTGCCGAGCAAGAGCCGCCAAGGCGCACAGTCCCTGCTCGGAGGCCATCTGGTTGCTGGGTCCGCCCTTGGTGTGGGAAAAACTGCCGTCGGTTCGCTGGAAGGACAAAAACTTCTCAAGCAGACTCTGTTCCGGCTGGATGCCCAGAGCGCACAAGGCGATGATAGTTTGAGAATAGCTCTCCAGAGTAGAAAAGGAACCTGCCTTTTGCAGCGTATCCAGACGGGCGAGGCCTTGAGAAATCGCTTCTTGCACAGCTGTGCTGTCGTTCCCATAGGGGGCCAGAGCCTGTAATGCCATAGCGGTAATATCCGGGTCGGCTTGCCCTCCCGACAAGGACCACCCTCCGTCAGAGAGTTGGGCGCTGAGAATCATCTGCAAATATCGATCCCGAAGGCCTGACGGGGCGTCGTAATCTCCGCTGTCCAGAGCAATCAGGGCGAACACCGCTCCATTGATCCCTTGACTGGTGGTCTGTTCAAAGTCTTCCAGCGGAGCCAGGAGGTCGTACCCCCCCACATCCCGGGGGGCTTTTCCCACGGCGGTGAGGGCCAGAATGACCCGCGCATACTCCGTATATTGTCGGGTGGACAGCACACCCTTTTGCTGGGTGACGGTTTGGGTCAGGTTTTGAAGGTAGGTATCGGACCAGGCCTGGTCCATCTTTACGCCGCTGCAGGCCAGACCGATAACAGCCCACTCTCCCCCCACCGAGCCAACCTGTGGATTGGGGACTGTGCGCTGCACATCGGCTGCGGCGGTGGTTATGGCGCTGTGCCAATCCGTCTGAGTGGATTGTGCAAAGGCGGGAAACGAGGAAAAAAGAGCGGCGGTGAGGAGCAGGTAAAGCAGGCGGCGAATGGGTTGTTTCATAGGGAAGCTCCTTTCAATGGTGGAAGAAAAACGGCCGCGGCGGCATCAAGCCGCCGCGGCCGTTTTCCGCGTGCTGAACTCGGACCACGCTCCCTCGTACCGGGGCAGCGTGCCGATCCTCCAAGCAGGTCTTCTGACTGGCGGGGCAGGGCGATGAAACAACGTCCCACAAGGTGCTCTGCCTTCTCGGGTTTCCCCAATGACTGGTTTTCACCGACGAGCGCCTGTTCCCCCCGCTTACAGCGGCGGTACCGTCCGGGAATCACACCCGGTTTCCTATTCTCCTCCGGGGGCCATACGCCGCCGGAAACACTTGGACGAAATGAAATTGTATCTTAAATATTACGAAATAATCAGGCAGTTGTCAACCTTTCCCCTTGCGGGGAGCGGTCCGCTATGATAAAATAACCGCTGAACGGCTATTTTATCTTCAAAACGGCTAATTTCGTTCCGTCTGTGACGGAAATGGAACATGACGCCGGATCCATCCCATAAGCGTTGTGCGCTTATGGGATTCCTGACTGACTCATGAAAGATATCTGCAGGGAAGCGCTTCCTTTTTGTGAGATTGGTCCGAATTCAGCTGGATACGGACCGCGCTTGCTTTGCTTGCGGCCTTCTGTGCTTTGATGGCCAAGGGCCGCACTGAAGTTCCCTGGTTGTGAGGGGAATGCTGCTGTTCTGATTTTGATCTGGAGGTTATTCCATGTCTCAATACGAATCTGAAATCAAGCGCCGCCGCACCTTTGCCATTATCTCCCACCCGGATGCCGGCAAGACGACGCTGACGGAAAAGTTCCTGCTATATGGTGGGGCCATTGCCCAGGCAGGGCAGGTCAAGGGGAAAAAGAATACCCGGGCAGCCACCTCCGACTGGATGGAGATCGAGAAACAGCGCGGCATCTCGGTGACTTCCTCGGTGATGCAGTTCCAGTACGAGGGCTTTTGCATCAACATTCTGGATACACCGGGCCACCAGGATTTTTCCGAGGACACGTACCGAACTCTGATGGCCGCCGACTCTGCCGTCATGGTTATTGACGCTGCCAAGGGCGTGGAGGCCCAGACCAGGAAGCTGTTTAAGGTCTGCGCCATGCGGGACATTCCCATTTTTACCTTCATCAACAAGATGGACCGGGAGGCGCGGGACCCATTTGAGCTGTGCGAAGAGTTGGAGAAGGAGCTGGGACTGGACACCTATGCCGTCAACTGGCCCATTGGCTGCGGCAAGGAATTTCAAGGTGTCTACGACCGCCAGCAACGGAAGATCATCCATTTTACCTCTAACACAAATGCCAGAGCGGCCACCGCTACCGAGATCAAGCTGGACGATCCCGCGCTGACTGAGCTGATTGGACAGGCCCGCCGGGACCAACTGGCCGGCGAGGTGGAGCTGCTGGATGGGGCCTCCTGTGACTTTGATATGAAGCGGGTGCGCCACGGAAAGCTGTCCCCAGTGTTTTTTGGTTCCGCGTTGACCAATTTCGGTGTGGAACCGTTTTTGGAAGCATTTTTGCACATGGCCACCGCTCCACTGCCCAGAACCGCAGGGGAGGAGGTGGTGGACTCCTTCGACGACGAATTTTCCGCCTTTGTATTTAAAATTCAGGCTAATATGAACAAGGCCCACCGCGACCGCATTGCCTTTCTGCGGGTAGTGTCCGGGCGATTTGATGCGGACAAGGAGGTCTACCATGTGCAGGGCGGTAAGAAAATCCGCCTGTCCCGCCCCCAGCAGCTGATGGCCGCCGAGCGTGAAATCATTGAGGAGGCCTATGCAGGGGATATCATCGGCGTATTTGACCCGGGGATCTTCACCATCGGTGACACCTTGTGCGTCCCGGGGAAGAAATTCCAGTTTGATCCCATCCCTACCTTTGCCCCCGAGCACTTTGAACGTATCCGCTCGGTGGACACCATGAAACGTAAGCAGTTTTTGAAGGGGGTGGAGCAAATCGCGCAGGAGGGCGCCATCCAGATTTTCAAGACTCCCTACACCGGGATGGAGGAGGTCATCGTGGGCGTGGTCGGCACCCTGCAGTTTGACGTGCTGGAGTACCGACTGCGCAGCGAATACAATGTAGAGCTATATAAGGAGGGCCTGCCCTTCGAGCACCTGCGGTGGATTGTCCGGGAGGAGGAAAATCCCGTTGTCTATAAGGAGGAGGATCTGCTGCTGCCCAACGACGTGAAACTGGTGGAGGACTACAAGGGGAGCCAGCTGCTGCTGTTTGCCTCGCAGTGGTCCATTCAGTGGGTGCAGGACCGGAACAAGGGCCTGAAGCTGGCTGAGTTCGGCGGGACCAGGTGTTAGCGAAATGGAGACAAGATGAGACCAAAGCTGATTTTAACCGATTTGGACGGAACCTTGCTGGATGATGCCA
>JAYFPV010000114.1:0-1793 GCA_034927465.1 Lawsonibacter sp. | reverse complement strand
AATGCGCAATCAGTGCAAGCAGGTACTCAGAGGCAAAACCACAACAGCCGAGTGCCTAAAGCAGTTTACGGCCGCAAAAGCGGCAAAGGTGGCCAAATAAATGGGATACAGCATTGATCCAATTTCAGATAACTGCTATCTGGGTACAACAGTCCTGATCAATAAGCTGGATATCCGTGACGAGCAAACCCTGAACGAAGCGGAAACTCTCGCCACATATATTAACGCCTCCAAGCTGGAAGAACAACCGCTTGAAGGCGCTTTTGACTTTGCCCACTACAAGGCCATCCATCATTTCCTTTTCTCTGACTTATACGACTGGGCGGGACAAATCCGCACGGTCAATATCAGTAAGAAAGGCACGCGCTTCTGCCCTGCGGAGGAAATCGAAGATCGCGCCGCGCTGATTTTGACCGCCTAAAAGAACAGGGTTACTTCCATGGCCTGTCCCACGATGCCTTTACAGACGAGGTCGTGGATTTCTACTGTGCCACCAACGACCTCCACCCCTTCCGCGAGGGCAATGGCCGTACCCAGCGCGCTTTCCTAACACAACTCATTCGTAACTCGGGATATGACATCCACTGGTCGGAAGTGGACACTGATCTCCTCATGATTGCCATAATACAGGCGGCAAATGGCGTGGCGGATTTGCTAAAAGACATGTTAGACAAGGGTATTGTCACCTCAGTGTAAGGTGAGGGCTCATTTTTTTGAATATAATGCGGTGGTCCGCAACGCGGAGGTCGACGGTTCGATCCCGTTCAGGTCCACCAAATCAAACAAATCCGAATCTTTTTCCGAGTGGAGAGAGATTTGGATTTGTTTTTAATCTTGAAAACACTGTCTCCAAAAGCTGTCAGACTTCTTTGGATGTCTGCAGCTTTTTTGTTTCCGACAATATAGCGGCTATCGCATGACCGAAAAGCGGTTATGGCATTCGCGTACCGGCTCTAAAAAAACTTTGTGAAAAAGGCTGTTTTTATCCCATCAATCATACTTTGGATGGATTACAAAACCTGATTTATCTGCTAAACTTACCGGGTATGCTGGAAAACAACACACAGCAAGATACTAATTTTAACAAAGGAGATTGCTCATGAGCGACAATGCTTCTGTTATTATAAAGCCCGCACTGGAGGAAATATTTATGACCGGCTGGGAACAATGCCGAGTCATTTTATTTTCCGCGCCCTGCGGCTGCGGGAAGACCCCAACGGCGACGGCGCTGCTTAAAGGACATGCCGTATGCGCACTCAATGCGGCGGACTCGGTGTTTTCGCCGGAATATATCCCGTCGGACTGCGACACGGTGCTGGTGGACGATCTGCAGCTTCTGCTGGAACTGGAGCGTCGGGAGGCGCTCTGTAACCTGATCCGCAGCCGGACTGATTTACATTTTGTGCTGCTGGGCCGCGGGGCGGTTCCCGGCTGGCTGATGCCCTTCCAGTTCGCGGGGATTATGCTCACCATCGATACGCTTACGCTGAATTTCGACTGCCAGACCGCGCAGCGGATGCTTGACTCTCGGGGCATCACGATCAGCCCTGAAGAAATGAGCGCGATACAGCGTGATCTGAAAGGCTATCCCATCGCGATGGATATCCTCTGCCGCAAGCTGAAGGACGGCGCGGCGTACAGCGCGGAAATTTTCGACGCAATCAAGCGCGAGCTGTTTATTTACTTTGAAGAGGTGGTTTACCAACGATTTGAACCGCCTCTGCGGCGGCTGCTCATCAGTCTTGCGCCGTTTGAGAGCTTTCATCTGGAGCTAGCTAAGATGGTCAGCGGCA
>JAYFPV010000498.1:0-7954 GCA_034927465.1 Lawsonibacter sp. | reverse complement strand
TCCACCGCGTCCGGTGTAGATACCGCGCATGTGAAGATCAGCCGGACTAGCGCTTCCGGGGTTGGAAATATTCAGCTTCAGGTGAACGAGCATGGTGCGCAAAACCGAATTCTGGTAGTGCCGGGAGCAAATTATGACTTGACGCCGGAAGATCTGGAGTGGATGGAAGAAGGCGTAAAAGAATTCGATCTGGTGATGCTTCAGCTGGAGCTGACCATGGCGGTTACCAAGTATGCGGCTCGGTGCGCCCATGCGGCTCGGGTTCCAGTTATGCTGAATCCCGCACCTGCCGCTGTGCTGGACCAGGAACTTTTGTCCTGTGTGACGTATCTCTCGCCGAATGAGCACGAGGCGGCGCTGCTGACGGGGCTTCCATTACGAACGGACGAGCGGGGTGTAAATGAGGAAGATCTGAAAAAGGTTACTGCGGCGTTGCGAGATCAGGGCGTGGATAAGGTGATGATTACGTTGGGTGGAAACGGCTCGGTGGTTGCAGGTGCGAATGGCATCCTGCATACCGCGTGCGTGCGTATGCAAGAGGTAAAGGATCCGACGGCTGCGGGTGACTCATTTGTGGCGGCGTTTTGTACAGGGCTGACCGCAGGGCTGGCTGAGCAGGAAGCGCTTGCGTTTGCCAGCCATACGGCAGCCATCACCGTGACGCGGATGGGCGCACTGCCGTCGCTTCCAACGGTGGACGAGGTACAGGCACTTTTGCGGGAACGGCGTTACGCGGGGTTTGAGCCAGATGAGCTGGACGCGCTGAAGCGGTGACGGAGAAAGGAAGAAAAAAATGGGCAATGAGAAAAGTAGACAGGCGGTAGAGGCGTTTCTGACCTCTGCAAAAGAAGAGTTTTTGGCGTTCGCCAACAAACTGAACGGGGAATCATACGATGCTGCGGTGTCGCTGATTCTGGAATCTCAGAACCTGGGAGGGCGTCTGCACATTACGGGGATCGGGAAGCCGGGACATGTGGCGGCGTACATGGCATCGCTGTTTTCTTCCACTGGAAATCCCTGCTATTTCTTGCATGGGACAGAGGCGGTGCACGGGTCCTGCGGCCAGTTGATGGCAGGCGACGTAGTGATTGCCATTTCTAACAGTGGAGAGACGTCAGAACTGAAAGCGACGGTACTCGCGATTAAGAACAACGGCTGCAAGGTCATTGGTGTCACGGGGAAACTGGACAGTTGGTTGGCGCGAGAGTCTGACGCATGCCTGTACGCAGGCGTAGGTGCGGAGGGCGGCCCGCTGAACCGAGCGCCAAGGAACTCCATTCTGGCGGAGGAACTGACATTGCAGGCACTGAGTGTGGCGCTGCAGGCAGAACGTGAGTGGAGCCCGCAGGAGTATGTGCGCTGCCATCCGGGCGGAAAGCTCGGGCAGCTGCGTGAAGCAGAGAAATAGGGGGAACAGAAATGCTGACTGGAACGTGTATTCATCCAGGACTGATGCGGGTATTGTCCTTGCTGGGGCACGGAGACAAGATTCTGATTGCCGACGGAAACTATCCGCTGTCCAGCAAAAGCGGCGAGGCGGAGAAAATTTGGCTTGGGCTGCGGCCTGGCCAGCCCACAGTGACGGATGTATTGGAGACGCTGCAAAACGTGATTAATATTGAAAACGCCCAGGTGATGGACCCTGCCGACGGCACAATGCCTGAAATCTTCGGAGAGTTTGAAAAAATGCTGGGCGGCATGGAGCTAGGAAAGCTGGGCCGCTACGAGTTTTATGATGCCTGCGGCGAAAAAAGCCTGCGCCTGGCCATTTCCACCGGGGAGAAACGCATCTTCGCCAATATTCTTCTAACCGTCGGTGTGGCCTGACACGCATTGATACACCATTTAATTGCTAATTGCAACAAAAAAAGGCACAGCAAGTCCATTGGACGGGTTTGCTGTGCCTTTGCATATTTTATTTCAGAACAGGGCGATGCCTAATTTGCGCGCGCGGAAACAGTGTCATGCAATTTGATTTTGCAGGTTTGGGCGTACGGCCAAGATCGACCAACCGAATCACCCATTGTTGCTCCAGCAGGCCTTTGCGGTTGGCGTGTTTCCCCAACTGAGCTAGCTGCTTTTGCAGCGTACTCTCCTGCTCGTCATAATCCTTGCGGTAGCGCAGATACTCGTCACGGGGCAGGATAGAATCCTTGTAATCCGCATAGCTCCCCCTGATTCATGCGCTGAACCCGATTCAGGGTGGTATTCAATCGCTCCCGCTCACCACGGCTGGAGCCTGTCCGTTTTGTCTCCTTGGCCCCCCTGCTCTGCCAGTGCTTGCAGATCCTGCACATTGGCAATGATATGATTATGGTTATCACAATGTAATATTATATTTGTTTATTTTGCGCCACAGCGTGCTAGTGCTAGTTGACTTCACTGCCACAGAGACTGCAAACCTTTTTTTGCATAATTCTTGACACTACCGCGGCACAGTAAACTGCTGTTTGCAGTGAAAGTAAGTTATCCATTCTTAAAAAAAATTTTCCTTTTAATATGCTGATAAAAAAATATCATAGACGAGAAACGGATTTGTCTTTTGTTATCGTATTTAGGTTAGGAAGGAGGGAATACAGTTGAGTCAATCGTTTGGTACCGACGATTACATCTCAGCGGCAATTGAAAAACATGCGGACATGGTTCGACGCATCTGTTTCCTATATTTAAGAAACAGCACGGATGTGGAGGATGTGTTTCAGGAGGTATTCCTTAAATTCTTCCTGAATTTCGCGTCTTTTGAAAGCGAAGACCATCAGAAAGCATGGCTGTGCCGGGTTGCGTTCAACAAGTGTAAAGATTACTGTAAAAGCTTCTGGCGCAGAAGGGTTGTTAGCATAGAGGAAATGGAGATCCCCTATGAAAATCCCGAGCAGCATGAACTGATCAATACGGTTTTCGAGCTGCCTTGTGAACAAAAAGAAGTCGTATATCTACATTATTATGAAAATCGGACTATTCCGGAAATCGCAGAGATTATGCAAAAGAACACAAATACAGTTTATTCCATACTCCGCCGCGCAAAAGCGCAGCTAAAAAAGAAAGTTGGTGATAATGCGTTATGAATACCTTTTCAGAATACATGGATAAAGTAAAAGCGGAAAAAGAGCTGAAGACAAAAACAGAAACCTTTGTCCGCACAGCTTTTTCAAGTGCTGAATGCCAAAAGAAAACTGCTGATTTCGGATTGGAATTCAAAAGAAAAAGATTTGCGGTCAACAAGTTCCTGGCCGCCGTGTCGGCGGTTGCCGCTTGTCTGATTCTGACGCTGTGTGGTAACGCTTATTACCATACGCCGGTCAATTATTTATGCCTGGATATCAACCCCAGCGTCGAGCTCGGAATAAACGCTTTTGGTCGAGTAGTAAGCGCACAGGCGTATAACGAAGACGGACTCCAGCTTTTAGGAGACAATAACTATTCGAATCTGTCAGTGGAAGATGCAGTCAACACACTGGTGCTGGATGCAGCGAAGCAGGACTTTATTGTCAGGGATGGCTCAACCGTAATAGCAGTAACAGCCGAATCAAGCAAGAATAAAGCTGCCGCCGAATTGCAGAGCAGCGGTGAATCTGGAGTCAATTCAGCGTTACGCGCAGGCGGGTTTTCTGCCATTGTGTATTCTGATTACACTGATCTTCAGCTTAGGAAACAGGCACAAGACTTGGGACTCTCTCCGGGTAAACTCAGAGTGATTTTTATTCTGCAAACACTTGATCCCAGTATTACCATAGAGGACTATAAAAATGCCAAAATGACCGACATCATCACCAAAGTAAATGAATTGTTGACGCAGTCCGGCAATAGCTGGGAAAACGAAAAGGATGCCGAAATACTAGAAAAGATCTGCAACGCTGCTCAGCAGGTACAAGCAGCATATGCAAATGCAGAGCGGGAACAAAACCGGAACAGCTCACAAACTCAGAACCAGGGTTCCGACGAACAAGAACAGAATCAAAACCAAAGCCAGGGCCCTCACGATAGCGGAACACAAAATCAGGTTCAGAACCAGGGCTCGGATACAAAACAGCAGATTCAAAGTCAGAGTTCAGGTACCTTGCAGCATCAGGTTCAGGATCAGAGTTCAAGTACCGGGCAACAGCAGGTTCAGGATCAGAGTTCAAGTACCGGGCAACAGCAGGCTCAGGATCAGAGTTCAAGTACCGGGCAACAGCAGGCGCAGGCTCCTGAGGAACAAACGCAGAATCAACTTCAAGGAGGAGATGCGTCAGTTTCCAGTTCAAACGAGGGACAAACGACCGGCACCCAATCCGGGGATCGTGGACCAGTTCAGGATAACGGGGGCGGCAGCCAAACCTCCTCTGCTCCGATAGAAAACGGGACTCCAACGAGCGGAAGCGGTTCTTCCTCCGAGGTACAATCTGGAAACGGAAAAGGTGGCAGGTAAATCTTTTATTTAAATATATTTATGAGGTGAAATTATGAAAAAAGTTATGGCCTTTGTGATGTCAATTATTCTTGTCTGCGGAATTTCCATACCGGCTCTTGCGGCCGGTTCCGGAGCTATGACACAGGATCAGACCCAGGGCCAAACACAGGATCAGACGTCGCAGAGTCAGACCCAGGGCCAAACGCAGGATCAAACGCAGAGCCAGACTCAGAACCAAACACAGAGCCAGACTCAGGACCAAACGCGGGACCGAACACAGGAGCAAATCAGAGATCGTTTGAAGGACCAGGGTTGTCAGCAGACAGAAGTAAGCGCGGCCCAACGGGAGCAGGCAAAGCTTCAGATTAGGAATCAGTTTCAGATCTCCGACCGGGCAAATACTCAGTATCAGCAGCGTATGCAGCAGATGGAACAGAATGGCTCCTGCTTCAACGATACAGACCAGCACTGGGCCATGGCACAAATCAACTTGGCATATTGCTGGGGACTTACGAACGGATACCCCGATGGCGGTTTCAATCCTGACGGCAAGATTTCGGGTTTGGGCGGTATCCTGATGGCAAGTCAGCTGATGAATTGTCTCAATGGGGAAAGCAGCACCGAAACGGCCGAAAACAGCATTGACTGGAATCTCGTCCCCGAATGGGCAAAAGAACAGCTTCAGGAGACAACCACCCTCAGAATTGCCACACAGAGCCAGTGCTATGGAGAAACTCAGCTGAACCGTCTTCAATTTGCAGTCATGCTGGCAAAAGCGGCTGAAATTGAACCGGCAGAAGTTTCCGCAGACACTGTTGTGTTTCTGGATCAAAGTGATATTCCCGCCCAGGATCTCGGCTATATCGAAACACTCAGGGCACTGGGAATTATTCAGGGCAATGACGGCTGCTTTTCCCCGAATCGAGCTGTAACCAGAGCCGAAGCGGCAGTAATGCTGACAAAAATGCTGGGGGTATTTGAATAAATTCAGAATCTCAGATTGAATACGCGCAATATAAACGGAATAAAGGCCCGCATTAAATGCGGGCCTTCATTCTATTCAAAGGCTTAACTGCAAATGGGTGCAACTTTTTGAAGGGCATTCCTACCAGCGAAAAAGCGAACCACACAAGCGGAATAAACCAATGGATGCACAAGGTCAAAAATACAAGTATTCTTATCACATGGTCACCCCGGCGGATATGCTGCTGTTCATGCCGGATGATGTATGCCTGTTCCATTTCGGATAGTGTTGATGGCAAATAAATTCTGGGGCAAAACAGTCCCATCACAAAAGTCGATGCAATAGAATCTACAAAATAGCAACAGAACGGCACCAATCAGTTTTTTGCGGGGCTTTATCATCTGAATGGCATCGGGAGTATCCCGTTCCGAGCCTTTTCCGCATTTGCAAATCATCCCAACGTCCGTCTTTGAGCCGGTGCAGAACGCTAGTTAAAACTTTGCCCGCAGTTCCACGACTTTGCCGATGATTTTCACTGGGAGCTGCTGCACCTCGTCGCTGGAATAAAACATGATGTCATATGCCGGGTTGTTCGGAATCAAAGAGATTCCGGGCGGCCCTTTTTTAATGCGCTTCACAGTAGCACAGTCTCCGTTGACCAGTACCACTACTGTGTCTCCAGTATCGGCATCGTCCTGCTTGCGGATAATCACAACATCCCCGTCCCGCATTCTTGGTTCCATGCTGGCTCCTTTCAGCCGAAGCGCGAAGAACTCGCCCGTAGCAGCCGTAGCCGCGTCAATTTCCTCATAGTCCAAAATATCTTCAACTGCTTCAATTGGGATGCCAGCGGCAACGTTGCCAAGGACAGGAACTAAAATGCCTCTCCTATCCTCGTGGCTATCAACGGTTACACCTTTTCCTAATAGATAGTCTGTACTAACATGATACATTTGGCTCAATTTTAGCAAAATCGGTGCGCTTGGGGTTGTAATCCCACGCTCCCATTGGCTTACGGCGGTTTGATTCACATATAGTGTGGTTGCCAGTTCCTGTTGAGAACGAAAGCCATTTTTTAATCTCAGCTCTTTAAAACGGTTCATTTACTCACCTGCCTTTTCCATTAATAATAGTAGATTCACTACTATTTATCAAGTAAAAAATTAAATTTAGTAGAATAACTACTTGACAAGCGGATTATAACGACCTATAATGCGTTTGTAGTAGTTAAACTACTAATATTTAAGGAGGTAAGCATTTATGCAGTGACCAAAAACTGTGCCTGCACGTTTGGTTTGCCTAGTCTAATTTGGCTAAAAGATTCGGTGTAACAAAGCTTACAAAGCAGGTAATTAGGAGCGAAAAGAGGCTAGGAATCTGAGAAGACTGCCGCTAGCGCGGCAGCGCAATTTGTGAAAAAATGGAGGTGATCTTGATTCTATGATTATTAAACCCACACAAATTTTGGACGCCGTGCGGGAACAGTTACAAGCGGTGTTTCCGGGGGAAACGGTATATGATAGTATGCTCCCCCAAGACTTTGTCCGCCCCGCTAGCATGGTGGCCCTGACCGGAATGGAGTTGGATGCACTCGGGGCGGGTGTGGGGGCAGTGACACTACGTTTCCACTTAAAAATCACCACATACTGCGTGTTAGATGTAGTTAAAAACTCCAACCAGCCCACTCTAAACCTGCGGTGTATGAGCATTTTGGGGGCTTTTGCCGCCGGGTATATAAAAACAGAAGGCCGGGCCCCGAAGCTAACCGCTTGCACAGTCAACACGGACGGACTGTATGACTGTGCAGAGGTAAAGATGACTTTTTCCCTGTCTATGGATCGCAGTGAATTTTCCACTCGTGAGAGCGTACCAATGATGAGAAATTTTACCACAAAAATAAATGTAGAGGAGAATTAACATGAGTAATTTAACTATGCCCGCCCTAACGGTGGCGTTTCAGCAGCGTGCTGGTACCGCGGTGGCCAGGAGCCAAAAGGGTATTGTAGCTCTTATTCTGCGGGACGCAGTGGCAGTCAGCAAGGATAAGACCTATGCCCTGACCTCCATAACCCAGATTCCTAGTATCTTGGGTATGGCCAATCAGGCGTGCATTCGCCGGGTTTTTCTAGGCAACGTAAATACTCCGAAAAGAGTACTGCTATATGTAATGGGAACATCGGCCGTCATCGAGGCCGGAGGCACGGTTTTCACCTGGCTTGCTACCCAGAAGTTCGACTATCTGGCCGGGCCGGACGACCTGACCGCGGCGGAGGCAGGCGTCATTAAAACCTGGCTGATGAACCAGCGCAGTGACAACTATGCTGTCTACAAGGCGGTACTCCCCAACTTGGCGGCAGACAGTGAAAGCATTGTGAACTTTGCTGCCGACGGCATCCTGGTGGACGGTGTGGAATATGATACAGCCGCTTATTGCGGGCGCATGGCGGGTCTCATTGCGGGTACTCCCATGAATCAGTCCATTACCTACGCGGCTCTGCCGGAAGTGACTGATATTAACCGATTGACTGCCAGCGCTATGGATGAGGCGGTGGGGGCCGGAAAGCTGATTTTGTACCACGACGGTGAAAAGGTTAAATGCG
>JAYFPV010000431.1:0-1697 GCA_034927465.1 Lawsonibacter sp. | reverse complement strand
GAAAAACACGTGATTTTCTGGTAATTTTTACATCGGTCTGGCGGGGCCGCTGCTCTGTCGGACCGTCAGGGAGGGGGGGACCACCACCTTCAGGGGCAGGGTGCGAACTGGTGCTCTGCCGGGCAGGACGGCCCGCTCGCGCAGCAACCGCAGGGCGGTGTGGGCCATCTCCTCCACATGGGTGGAGACAGAGGTGAGGGGCGGGTCCACCAGCGCGGATCGCGGAGTGTCGTTGAAAGACACCACAGACAGGTAGCCGGGCACCGAACGACCGGCTTCTCCCAAGGCCCGGAGCGCGCCGATGGCGCTCTCTTCGTTGGCACACAAGAAGGCGGTGGGCGGAGGAGTGCCGGAACCCAGGAGGTTTCTCACTTCCTGAGCGGCGGCTTTCGCCTCCATCGGGCAGTCCAGTAAAAGAGGGGTCTCCGAAAGACCGCGCTGCTGCATCTGCTGCAAAAACAGCTGTCGGCGTACCTCGGGAGCCTGCTGACGCAGGTCGTCCAGCTTATAGGTCGGGCCAATAAAGCCTATATGCCGATGCCCCAACCCGATTAAATGGTCCAACGCCAGAGAGATACCCAGCTCATACCCCAGGACCACGGAGTCAAAGCGGCTCTCAAAGGGAGAGGAATCCAGAAAAACCACATTTGGGCTGAGGGCGGCCAGCGCCTCGATCTGGGCGGGAGTAAACAGACCGATGGCCGCAATCGCCTCCAGCTTTTCCCCCTCGGGCGGGAGAAATCCCTCGCCTCTGGGTTCCAAAGGGAGGCAGGTGTACTTCTTGTCCAGACAGCCCTGGCGGAAAAAGCCGCTGAGGTACAGGTAGTAAGGGTCGTCCAGCTGCTGGGCCGGGGTGAGCATCTCGGCGATTCCCACCCGGAGTACCCCCTTGGGCGCACGGCCACGGCGGCTGCGGGTGGCGGTGTAGTTCAGCCGCCCCGCCTCCTCCAACACCTTCCTCCTGGCCTCCGGAGTGACCGACAGGGAGGGGTCGCCGCTCAAAATCCGAGAGATGGCGGCAGGGGAATATCCGGTCCGATCGGCCAGCTCTTTCAATGTCGCCATAGTGTGCTCCTTCCACAATTTTTTACTAAAAATACGATAGCATAAAACGGAATATTTCGCAAGGGGGAAAATTCCTTTTCTTTGCCTTTTTCCATGAAGTCTGGTACAATGACCGCAAAGCAAGGATGGAACCATTCTTGCGCAGCCGGTCCCGAGAACCAAAGAGCGGCTGGAAGTGAAAATTGCGATTCAAGCAGAAATCAAACACATGGAGGGGGTCTTCTCATGACACAACCATTTCGCCGACCCTTTGGCCTTACAACCGCAGGAGAACCGGTTGAGCTGCTTGCTTTGGAGAACGAAAGCCTATCTTGCCAGGTGATTACCTTTGGGGCTGCTCTTCGCACATTGGCCGTTCCGGACCGGACGGGCCGGAGGGTGGACGTGGTGCTGGGCTATGACAATTTGGAGGAGTATCAAACCCGTGAGGGATATTTTGGCGCCGTGGTCGGGCGATATGCCAACCGCATTTCCGGCGGCCGCTTTTCGCTGGATGAGAACGTGTATACGCTGGCTCGAAATAACGGGCCCAACCACCTTCACGGCGGCATGGTTGGTTTTTCCCACCGGGTTTGGACGGTGGAGGAGGCAACCGGTGACCGGGCAGTTTTGACCCTGGACAGTCTGGATGG
>JAYFPV010000043.1:0-3193 GCA_034927465.1 Lawsonibacter sp. | reverse complement strand
TGAGGGCATCCCCGATGTTGACATCGCTCTGACCACCAGGGAGCTGGCCGAGATGATTCGGAGGGCCGGTCTGCTCTTCTCTGACTTGCCAGAGGAGGAATTTGATCCCGCGCTCGGCATCGCCACCGGTGCCGCCCACATCTTTGGCGCGTCCGGCGGCGTAATGGAGGCCGCCCTGCGCACGGCGACAGAACTGCTGACGGGCAAAGAACTGGACCATGTAGAGTTCCAGGAGGTAAGGGGTGCCCACGGCGTGAAGGAAGCCGTCTATGACATTGCTGACAAAACCGTGCGGGTGTGCGTGCTCAGCGGCACCGCCAACGCAGGGATCATTCTCGAAGATATCCGTGCGGGCCGACGGCAGTATGACTTCATCGAAATTATGGCTTGCCCCGGCGGATGCGTCAATGGTGGCGGGCAGCCGCTCCAGCCCTCTGTGATCCGCAACTTCAAAAGCGTGTCCTCCCTGCGCGCCAAGGCTCTGTATCGTGAAGACGCGGATATGCCCCTGCGCAAAAGTCATAAAAACCCCTTGATCCAGACCGTCTACAAAGACTTTTTAGGGGCTCCCGGCAGTGAAATTGCCCACCGCCTGCTCCATACCAGTTATGTGGACCGCAGCCACCTTCCCAAGTGATTGGACCGGAGGGCCCCTGCAAACGCCCCCTTGCTCAGCAGCGTTTTTACGGGCGCTGTGAGAAGCTTTCATACACAGACAGCAGAACCGTGCATCCATGCTGTCAGAACCACAGTAAGGGCAGGAATTTGCTCTCCTTCTCAATCAATCAAGCACCCAATTGCAACGATCCCTTCTTTCCTCCGGTATATGATCGGGCGTGGACAGTTTTTGTCCGCGCCCGATCTCATCCATGGGCCACACTTCTTTGCTCTGCTTGACATATTCCCGGCTCGCAGAAAGGACGACAGCTACATTTCTGTTAGCAAGCCTGCGTCTCATTCTCTTGTGTAAACGTACAAATCGATTTTCGAGCATAAAAAAACATTTTGTGCGGTTAATTTTTTGTCGATTTATGTCGAATATAAGGTAGGTCAACTGGATCTTTTCAGATCGGTATTCTGTGCTTGCGATTCCGGCTGGGATAATTCGAATATGAAAATCCGAATCTTGCAAAGGAAGTGATTCTCTTGGGTCCCTTGAACAACAAGCTTAGAACACAATCGAAACACATAAAAATGTCTGAAAACTCCGCAAAAATCCGTCTGCGTGACCGCCTTGCATTTAAAATGTCCGTCCGGCTGGGCGCTTTACTGGTGGTAGTCCTGTCTATTTTAGCCGTGGTCACTGGATATCAAGTGTCTGAACTGGTGACCAGAAACGCAAATTCCACCATTACGCGTGTTGCTGCGCAAAATGCCGATCTTGCGGCCAATTACTTAAACACAATGCAGGTACGTTCCGACTCTCTGGCCAAAGCACTGGCAAAGCTGGACGGGTTGAATCTGGCTGTAGAAGAGAAAAAACAATTGGTCCACAATATTATGAGCGGGGTATTGGACGACGAGCGGATTTTTTCCGTCTATACCGCATGGGAGCCCAATGTATTTTTCCCGGATACGCCCAACGGGCAGTCGTTCTATGATTATCGAGACGGGGGCACCATCAAAACGGACATTCTCAACGATTATCAGACCTATAAAGATGGGGAATATTACGCAGCTTCCAAGCAGTCCGGTAAACCACATATCACGGAACCTTATCAATATACCCTGACAAACGGTAAGACGATCTGGCTGATTTCCATCAGCAATCCCATTTTTTCCGCATCCGGAAAGCTTCTCGGAATCGCCACTTGTGACGTTCAGACGGATACCATTAATGAACTCAGCTATGAGGCCGGCGGATATCACAGCTCCTTCAGCTATATCCTCTCAAACGCCGGGACCTATCTCGCCAACACGCGTGACCCCAGCAAAATGGGGAGCACATATGGGGCTGATTTGCAGGATACACAGGCTCAGGAAGCGGCAAAGCAGACGCTTGACTCCGTAAAAATTGGAGAACAGAAGGAAACGAAAGAAATCGACGACGTATCCGGGGAAACCGATCTCGCCATCTATACGCCCCTGAAAGTTTCCGGGATTGAAGAACCGCTCTCCAGCGCCTTTGTGGTTGCACAAACAGAAGCAAACGCCGACACTTGGAAGATTGTAACTTCGATTGTGCTGTTGTCCTTGGGCGCTCTGGCCGCACTTGTGTGTTCCACTGCGCTGCTGTTGGGTCGTTCTCTCCGGCCCATAAAAGGGGTAATTCTGCTGGCCGAAAACCTCAAAAACGGAAAACTCGATACCGAGATCGAAGTAAAGTCCAAGGATGAGTTCGGCCATTTGACGGCTGTTTTCCGGGAAACGTCGTTGGTTTTGAAGTCGTATATCAGCGAAATATCTTTCATTCTGGCAACGATGGCATCTGGCGACATGCGTGTTGCCACCGAACACGAATATGTCGGAGATTTTGCTCCGATTCAAACAGCACTGCAGGAGATCTCTGGCAATCTAAACCGCACATTGGCCATGATTGGGGACACCGCCGATCAGGTGAACGAAGGCGCGGAGCAGGTCGCCTCGGGCGCACAGGCGCTTGCCTCGGGTGCGGCAGAACAGGCCGCTACGGTAGAACAGCTCAACGCCTCTGTCAGCACCATCGCCGAACAGGCTAGAGAGAATGCAGAACACGTGCGTACGGCCATGGAGGTCGTGACGGCAACCAGCTCGTCTACCAAGGAGAGCAACGGACATATGAAGGATCTCGCACTTACCATGCAGCAAATCGGCGAGGCCTCCGACAAGATTAACAGCATCACAAAGGCGATTGAAGATATCGCTTTCCAGACTAACATTTTAGCTTTGAATGCCGCAATCGAATCCGCACATGCCGGAGAAGCTGGAAAAGGATTTGCGGTCGTCGCCGATGAAGTCCGCAATCTGGCCGCAAAGTCTACAGAAGCTGCCCGGCAAGCCAGCGTCATTATTGGCCTGTCTACGTCAAAAATTACAGAGGGAATTGAGAAGACCGTCAAGAGCGCCCAGATTCTCGAAGCCGTCACTCTGGAAACCACGCACATCCACGACATTATGCATCAGATTGAGGCTGCTTCCGGGGATCAGGCCAATGCCATCGAGCAGATTACGCAAGGACTTTCACAGGTCTCGGCTGTTGTTCAGAACAATGCCG
>JAYFPV010000403.1:0-5831 GCA_034927465.1 Lawsonibacter sp. | reverse complement strand
AAAAGCAAGCACAGCGGTCTGTCGGGTCATGCCGATAAGGTCGGCCAGGGGCGTAAAGATAGGCATAACGGCGGCCGCCTGACCACTGCCGGAGGTCAGAACCACGTTGATCAGGGTGTTTGCGATCAGCATGGCGGGTCCCTGGAATAGCGCGGGCACAACGGAAAGACCGCCCGCCATAAAATACACAACGGTATCCACAATCTTGCCTTCGGTCAGAATGGTACCGATGGCACGCGCCAGGCCGATGATGATGGCTGCAGCCAGCATTTTTTTACATCCCTCAAGGAAGTGCTTGGAAATATCAGAAGGGGTAAAGCCTGCGATAAAGCCGACGACGACGCTAAGGCCTATAAAGGTGGCGGCGGTCTCAGCCATATCCCAGCCGAGTACGATGCAGCCGTAGACGATGAGCGCGAGCGCGGCGAACAGCGCCAACAGAATCAAAACCTTGCGCACGTTGAGCGTGCCAAAGGAATCAAGATCGGCACCGG
Source organism: Lawsonibacter sp. (assembly GCA_034927465.1). GTDB lineage: Bacteria > Bacillota > Clostridia > Oscillospirales > Oscillospiraceae > Lawsonibacter. The sequence goes on along the minus strand of JAYFPV010000403.1, from coordinate 5,337 downwards.
TGTTCAAGTCATTGCTCTTGTCAAGGTCAAACATCGGGCTGAGTGCCGGGTTTCTCTTTACCCTCATCGCGTAGCGGATGAGATAAATGTTCGTCACCACATAGAAAACCACAAAGCAGAACGAGCGGTATCCCAGACCGGAATAAAGCGGCAGCTCGGCGATCTTCTGAGCGACGATCGTAGTGGAGATATTGAGTGTACCAGTCGAAAAGCCCACAGCGCCGCCAAGGAGGATAATGGCCGCGCCCGTTATGGAATCCAGCCCCATGGCCAGTGATAGCATGACCATAACCGGCGCAAAGGCAATAAAGGTGTTGACGGCCTGCGTGGTGCAGATGAGACCGAAGACCAGCGTCAGCACCGGAATGAAGATATAAAGTTTGTCGGAAAAACGCTTGGCAACCTTTGCGATGACGGCCTGAAGTGCGCCAGAGAGGGTGATCAGGTGGAAGGCGCCACCCGAAAAGAGCACGACCCACAGCAGGTCAGCGTTGCTGGTGAAGGCATTGACGATGTAAATAGGGATTTTAAGTGGATTGATCGGCACGCGGTCCACAAAGCTAAATTGCAGCGGATCGACCACCTTGATGCCTTGCGCATTTTCCACACGCACATAGCTGCCCGCCGGGATGAGCCATGTCATCACCACGGCTGCAAGAATGATGATGCCAACAATAACAAAGGTATGCGGCATTTTGAGCTGTTTCTTTTTCGTTGCGTTTTCCATAGTATATCCTCCTCCGTTAGTTTGCCTGAATGTTCTCAGACTATTTTCAGAGTATATCAGCGTCGAAAAAAGAAGTACACTATGAATAATTTATGAACTGCATAAGTTTAACTTAATCATCCCGCGTGGATAGTTCAAGGAAATCTTATGCGCCTGTCCTCGGTGGATTGACTGCGGCGACGACATCTTTTCCCTGTTCGACCAAAAGTGCAATCATGCGCTGGGTGTAATCCGGCAGCAAGACCCCCTTCTTGTTGGCAACGACAAAGGAAGAAAGTCTGGGCTGTGGCTCAAAATCAAAATATCGCACCGGCTTGTCATAGTGAATATATTTGATATAGCCTTCGCGGTTAAAGCCGACACCCATGCCCTCAGCCACCAGCTGCATGCAAAATTCAATGCTGCTGATCACTTCGACGTTGCCTGGAATTACCCCGCAGCTCGCCAATGCCCGGTCGCAGTCGTGCCGCAGGCTCTGCTGTTCGGTCTGCAACAAAAACAGCTCGCCGTCAAGCTGTTTGAGATCCAGTATCGGGAACGGCTGACCTGGTATCTCTCTGGCTGCTGCGCAGGCCGGATGATTCTCCGGCAATACCACGAGCAGTCGCTCTGTATAGATAAGATGTTCTTCGCAGTTGGTCAGATCGCCGTCCTTGGAGCAGATGAGCAAGTCAATTTCATTGTTATGAAAAAGCTGCAACAACGGAGCATGAACGTTATCTTTAATAATGACCTGCACCTTTGGATATTCCTGCTTGAAGCGCACGAGCACCTGCGTAAGAAAATAGGGTGCGCGGCGCTGCTGAACGCCGAGCCGAAGCTGCCCGCACAAGCCGTTACGGATACCAAAAAGCTGGGTATCAAACTCGTGCTTCATCTGGAGCATCCGCTCGGCCTTTTCAAGATAACACTGTCCTGCGTAAGTCGGCAGCAGCTTTTTGTCCTTACGGTAAAAAAGCTTGACGCCCAACATATTTTCAAGGTTATTCAAATACATACTCAGTGCCGGCTGAGAGATAAAAAGCTTTTCAGATGCCTTTGAAATGCTCTGACATTGCGCCAGCGTGCAGATATAAAGCTGTTCTTTTAAGTTCATTGGTTTCTCCCTGTACACGTCTTCAGATAAAATATTCTTATATTATAGCAGTATAATTATAATTTTTGTATATGTTATTTGGCCCTACCCCAACGGCAAGCGCGAATGTCATGTCAAAGAAACCGAAAAATCCGCTACCCATTCTGAGGAACCATTTGTTCCTAGGCAATCCTGTACCAGTCTCAGAAAATTGAGCATATAACGGGGTGGTTTTTGCCCTTGACGCAGACAGGCATAAAAGTGGCGGTGATTCTCATATCCCTTTAACGGATAGAAATGGTCTTGCGCGGCCACATAACTGTCGGAGCAGAGCATATAGCTGGCACTGGATAAGGTCACCTGTCGAGCGGTCTCCATGCTGTCTGTCTCTAGGAAGATAGCAGGCCGAAGGCGCTGCTCCTGAAACAGCAGATCCTGGATTACACGAATGTTATGTCCGCTCCTCAGCGCAACGAAGGGGCCGCTGCGAATCTGCTCAAGAAAGATCGGAGTACCGGAGGGAAGTTCCTCTGCCAGCGGGCTGTCCCGTCCCGCCAGGATTCCTACGGTCTCCCGTTGAATCAGATGGTATTCCAAATCTGGAACATGGGGCTCTGTGGAAGCTAAGGCCAGATCCACATTTCCCTCCCGTACCAACTGCTCCAACATGGCGCTGCCCACCTCGCGTAGTTCCAGCATCACATTGGGGTAGGCTTGTGCGAACCGAGGCAGCACCGTGGGCAGAATGTGGGCCGCCCGTTGCATACTGATGCCCAACCGGAGGCGGCCGCTGTTTTCGCAACGGATTTCCCGGAGTTCATTGTCCAAAATTTCACTGGCGTTCAGTATAACATTAGCTGCATAGAGATACCGTTCTCCAGCATAAGTGGGGCGGAAGGTAGACCGGTCGAAGAGGGGAAGCCCTGCCTCCGCCTCCATCTGCCGCAGCATCTGGCTAAGGGAAGGTTGACTGATGTATAGCTTTTTCGCTGCAGCAGTGACCCCTCCCTCTGTGGCTATGGTCCTGATATAATGAGCCTGTTTCAGATTCATTGGTACATCCTCTTTCCTCAGGCTCCTAGCCTGAGTTTTCTTTTATCTTAAAGCAGCCGTGTCAACAAGTCAATTGATTCATAGGATAAATGTTATCACATTTATAAAGCAAATTGTATTTGACCTATTCAATTTGGCATGATACCTTGACAATGAAAGAAATTCGTGAGAACACCCACAAAAAAAGGAGAATTGTCAATGGAGATTGTAGAACCAGCGATGGCTGGGACATTGGAATCCAGCGACGCCCAGGTCACCGTGGAGCCGGGTGAGCACGGCATTGAACTGACGCTGACCAGCAGCGTCATGAACCAGTACGGGCGGCAGATCCGGGCCACCGTTCTGGAGACGCTGAACCAGCTGGGCGTGTCATCGGCTCGGATCACCGTGGTGGACAAAGGGGCGCTGGACTGCACGCTGAAGGCCCGGGTGGAGTGCGCCGTGTTCCGCAGCTGCGGTCGGTCTGCCGCCAGCATTCCATGGGGAGGTGCGGTGCGATGATCCCACGTCCCATCCCAGAGCGGTTTCGGCTGCGCCGGACCATGATGTTTATGAACGCCCAGAAGCCCGGCCTGATTAAGGACGCATATATTTACGGCTGCGACTCGATCATGCTGGATCTGGAGGACGCGGTGGCGGAAAACCAGAAGGACGCCGCCCGCTTTTCCCTGTACCACGCACTGCGGACCATCGACTACGGGGAAACCGAGGTCATCGTCCGCATCAACGGTCTGGACACGCCTCACTGGCAGGAAGATGTGCGGGTGTGCGTGGCGGGCGGGGCCGACGGCATCCGCATCGCCAAGTGTGAGAGCGCACAGGATGTGAAAACGGTAGAGGCCGCGGTGGAGCGGGCCGAGGCGGAGTTCGGTGCGAAAAAAGGGCGCACCCTGCTCATGGCGGCCCTGGAAAGCCCCAAGGGGATTCTGAATGCCTATAAAATCTGCTGCGCCTCCAACCGCATGTTCGGCGTGGCCATTTCCGGGGGCGATCTGCGCAAGTGCCTTCAAACCAGCCCCCAGCCCGACGGTATCGACCTGTTGGCCGCACGGGGACAGGTGCTGCTGGCCGCACGGGCCGCCGGTATCCAGTGCTTCGACACGGTATTTACCAACCTGGACGACCAGGCCAGCTTCGAGGCCGAGGTGCTCCAGAACAAGGCCATGGGCTTTGACGGAAAGAGCCTGATCAACCCCAAGCAGATCCGGTTTGTCCACCAGGTATTTGCCCCCACCGAAAAGGAAATTCTGCAGGCGGAGAAAATTGTCCGCGCCATTCGGGAAAACGCCGCCAAGGGGCTGGGCGTCTTCACGGTAGACGGAAAGATGATCGACATCGCCTTCCTGCCCGGCGCGGAGCGCACCCTGCAGCTGGCCAAGGCCTGCGGACTGTATGAGGGGGATTTGATCGTATGAAAAATGCAGTTGGACGAGAGATTCCGGATACCCTGCTGGTCAACGGCCGGGAGGTTTATCAGGGAAAAAACTACATGGACGGCCGGTTCCTTCAAAAAGCCGCTCCAAAGACCCGCCGGTATGAAAAGCCCCAGGAGAGCAAGGTAGTGGCCTCCCTGCGCGAGGCGCTGGAGCAGTGCGGAGCTCGGGACGGCATGACCTTCAGCTTCCACCACCACCTGCGCGACGGCGACTACGTGGTCAACCAGGTGATGGAAGCGGCCATCGACCAGCTGGGCCTGAAGCATCGGACCATTGCCGCCACCAGTCTGGGCAGCGCCCACGACCCGGTGGCCAACTACATCGAGCAGGGCAAGGGAATCGGCTTCCAGACCTCCGGCATCCGGGGCCGGATGGGAGAGGTGGTATCCGCCGGCAAACTGAAAACGACCGCTGTCATCCGCAGCCACGGGGGCCGTCCCCGGGCCATTGAGGGGGGCGAGGTCCACATTGACATTGCCTTTGTCGCCGCCCCCACCAGCGACTGCATGGGCAACTGCCGGGGCGTCGGCGGAAAGAGCGACTGCGGCAGTCTGGGCTACGCCGTGACCGACGCCAAATACGCCGACTATGTGGTGGTGGTCACCGATTGTCTGGTGGATTTCCCCAACATGCCCGCCTCGGTAGAAGCCATCGACGTGGACGCCGTGGTGGTGGTGGACTCCATCGGCAACCCCAAGAAAATCGCTTCCGCCGCCGCCCGCATCTCTCAGAATCCCCGGGATTTGATGATGGCGGAGCAGGCGGCCAAAGTGATCGCCGCCACCCCCTATTTCAAGGAGGGTTTTTCCTTCCAGACCGGCGCGGGCGGCCCCTCGTTGGCAGTCAACCTGTTTTTGGAGCAGTACATGGACCAAAAAGGCATCCAAATGGGCTGGGCCATCGGGGGGATCTGCGCCCCCATGGTAGAGCTGCTGAAAAAGGGCAAGGTGGGCAAAGTCATCGACGTCCAGGACTTCGACCTGGAGGCGGTGAACAGCATTCACCGCACCCCCGGCCACTTGGAAATGAGCGTTTCCCAGTATGCG
>JAYFPV010000392.1:0-7260 GCA_034927465.1 Lawsonibacter sp. | reverse complement strand
CTGGTTCGGCAGTCCATCACCAACAGCTGGAAGTCAGTCTTCCCGCTCAAGGGACAGGGGGCTGCGTTCTTGACTTTAATGACTTTCTGTGAGGCGGATTTCATGGAAATGGAAGAGAAATGTGAACGACTGGGAAAGGCGGCCCCGTCTCTGACAGAGTCAGAACTGTGTGAAATGAATGCTCTGTTTCCGTCCTATATATTCTGCAGGCGCCGGACCAGGGAGATCTGGACGACCTGCTGCGGGATGCACAGAACGCAGCTAAAGAAATCAGAGATTCTGGACGCTGCCCATACTCCGGAGCCGATCCCTTACTGCTGCCACGTTGGCGCCATGTCGGCACCTTTACCGGCCCCGGGATAGTCTTCAAATCCCAAAAAAGGTAAAAAAATACCAGGGCCAGCCGCTGCCCCGGATTCCTACGACTACCTGTCGCTGATGATCTGCTTTTGATCTCCAAAAATCAGATCGTCAATATCTTGCTTTTGATTTTGCATTAGTACTCCTTTCTAGTGAATTTAATTATTATAACACAGTTGACATAAAAAAGCAAATGATTTGCAGGAGAATTTCCGAACGCTGATGAGAACGAGGGCACTTCGGTGCAGATTGGGCGATAGAGGAGTCTGGAGGCCCGGGGAACCGCGCCTGCGATAAAAGAAAACCGCCCGGATTAACGAGCGGAATTCTCCAGGCTGGAGACAATTTTCTGAAGTTCTTCGGGACTTGCGGATGCAATTTTAAGAATAATGTTCTGCTTTTGCTGGGGCGTGCTGCTTTGGTATGCAGTATCCGCTTTCGAATTAATACGCAACAGCGATCCAAAGGCATACGCATTGGCCATATCATTTTCCATATTTTTCACCTCGATGAGAGTATATGCGATAGGGAAACAAATATACAGGTTGTCCTAAAAAACGTGATGGAGATGTTTCCGAGCGTGAAGCCATGATTAAAACAATAAAAAGGAACCCGCCACAATTAAGTGGCGAATTCCCAATTGTCCACTATTAACAGGAGCGCCTTGATAGACTGGATTATTCTTTGAAGGTCTGGCACCCAGCACCGTTACCGCATCCACAGTTATCAATGGTAACACTGTCAGCGCTGCATTTGTAGTTGTCATTGTGCTTGCAGTTACAGGCTTTGCAGCTGATGTTGGTTGCGGGGCTTGCGGAAGCCTCGTTCACGCTGTTGGTAAAACCGCCTGCGGGACTATAAGAGCTACAAGAAGTTTCGCTGCTGGATGTTGCGTTTCTACCGGAAACATCGATAGAAGACAGGCGGCAAAAGCCAGCACCGTTATTGCCGCAAGAACGCACACTGCATCCGAGATTAATCATATTCAACAACTCCTTTTCGTTTGAAATGTACTTAGTATTGTTAAGTAATTTGAATTTATGCAACGCTAAGAAGGAGAATCGGTGGTAATAACAGAATGGCCAGTTAAATGCCAGGAAAGAAGGAAGGAACGAATGATCCACTACACATGCGACGTATGCAAAGCACCGATGCCGGAGCCATACGCCAGGCCAAAGCAGCACAGCGGGGATAGCCTGCTGAATGCCTGCGAGGTTTCCGATGTTTGCCTCAGGTGTCAGCAAATCCGGCAACATTTGGACGTGCCGGGCATTCTACTGAAGGAGTGGCGCTCTGCGGTGGAGTTGGCCGGGAAGGAGCTTGCACCTAATTTGTCCGCAGATGCTCCGTCCGGACCGGAGCCGCTGAAAGCAAAGGCTTCAAACCAGATTAAGTTCTCCGGCCGGTTCGGCAAAGAGACGCAGACGATCCGGGAGAAGCTGATCACTTACCGAGAAGCGCACGGTCTTGGCTGCCTGGATAACGTGGCGTCCAAGGCGGGCCCCAATGTAACGGCCTTTTTGCTCCGGGACATGCTGATCGGGGCGGCCTCAGTACAAATTGAGGACTGGCGCCGCAACCACAAGGCCAAAGCCTTTCACAACGCCCCTAAAAATCCCACGGGATGCACAACATGATCCTCTCTGGCATTCAAATTCAGGGCGGGGTCGGTCAGCATAATGCCCCGCTGGATGCTGTGGTACCCGTATTTCTCCCGGATCCGATCCATTACCCGCTCCAGATCCGTGTGCCGCCGTGCCCGGTTTTCCTCTTGAAACAAAGAGAACTGATCGGCCTCGGCCTCCAGGGCCAGGCCGGAGGCCCGGACGGACAGGCTCCGCATCGGTTTTGACGACCGGTTCTCCTGGAAGAGGGAGAAGGCGGCCCGGAACAGGGCGGAGGAGCTGCAAGAGGGGAGAGGCAGCTTGACTTGCCGCTCATACCACAGCAGGCCGACGTCCCGGACGCCCAGCTGCACGGTGGAGCAGACGGAGCGCTGCGCCCGCAGCCGGGCGGCCACGCTCTCACACAGAGCATACAGGGTGATCTTCACATCATCATCTGTGGACAAGTCCCGCGGGGCCGTGGTGCTGTTCCCGACTGTCTTAACCGGCGGGACAATGTAGTAGGGGGCCACCCTGGAACGATCCTGGCCGTTGGCAAACTGCCACAGCATAACCCCGACCTTGCCCAGCGTCAGCTGAAGGAATTCCAGGCTGACCCGTGCCAGATCCCCAATGGTCCGCACCCCGTAGCGGCCCAGCTTTTTGGTGGTTGCTGGCCCTACATACAACAGATCAGAAACCGGAAGAGTCCAAACCAGGTCCTGGTAATTGTCCCGGGTGATGACGGTGGTGGCGTCCGGTTTTTTGTAGTCGCTGCCCAGCTTGGCAAAGATTTTATTATAGGATACCCCCACCGACACGGTAAGGCCAAGCTCCCCGCGGATCCGGCCCCGGATCTCGTCCGCGATGGCCGCGCCGCTGCCAAACAGCCCAGCGCTGCCGCCTACATCCAGCCAGCACTCGTCCAGTCCGAAGGGCTCCACCTGATCGGTGTAAGAGACGTAGATTTCCCGGGCGGCGGAGGAAACCTGGAGATAGCGGTCATAGTGGGGGAGGACGATCTGAAGCTCTCGGCATTTTTGTTTAGCCTGCCAGATGGCGTCTCCGGTCTTTACGCCGGCTTTCTTAGCCAGCTGATCCTTTGCCAGCACGATGCCGTGTCGGGCCCCCGGATTACCGCAGACAGCCAAAGGACGCCCACGGAGTTCCGGATGATCCCGAAGCTCCACCGAGGCATAAAAGTTATTCAGATCCGAGTGCAGAATAACCCGTTCCATCGTATCCCACCAATAAAACAAACGTTCTATATGGAGTATATGATGGCACGGGCGAAATATCCACGAGTAAATAATGGCAGGTAGGAACTGTACGCTTTACTTATGGCTTATATGATGATATGTATAGCCCCATTCATATGTCATAAGCAAGACAAAATCGGCGGCTTGTGACAGTAAGCCATAGTTATGGCCCTCATACAGTTTTCCCGGCTGGGTGGCAAAAATTTTGGGCGCCAGAGCCACGATGACGGGCAGGCCAAGGGGAGAAAGGGCGTCATGAAGGCGGGAAATAAACTGGGCGTACGCCTCGGCATCGGTGCCGTAAACAAATTCAAAGTCCACATCCAGGCCGCGATATCCTTTTTGGGATATCATGCTCATCAGCTCAGTAATCAGCCTGGTCTGGACCGTCTGATCGGTGAGCGCGATGTGGGCCAGTTCGTTGGAGAAGCCGCCGTCCTCGGTCAGCGTGGACAGGTGGAGGAGCGGACGTACCCCCATCTGCAACGCGGCATCCACCAGGGACTGATCATTCAGGACGATTAACGCGCCCTGGGGCGTAAACCCGTATGTGAAGGGGGTCAAGTCGGAGAGATCGGGGAGTGTGCGCTGCAGCAGCCCCCGATCAATATGGGGGTAGGCGTAGCCGTTGACCGAAAAGGTACCCGTTTGCTCCTGCTGGTAGGAGAGAACAAGCGTCTGCCCGGGGAAAATTCGGTTCTCGCCACGGAGGATGGGGTTATTGCGCAGGAGCTGACGGGTGGATACCCCCTTGGCGGCGGCGATGGAAGTTAAGGTATCGCCCTCCTTTACGGTGTAGGTTTCTTTGGGGTGTAAAATCACCAGAGTTTGGCCAACCACCAGGCGGGAAGGATCGATGAGCTGATTGTCAGCGAGAAGCTGGGACAGGGAAACGCCATATTGAAGGGCCACGGAGTATAGTGTTTCGCCCGGTCGGACTACGTGGATCTCCATAAAGATACCTCCTTTCGTAGGGTAACTAATTTAAGGTGATAAAACTGCCGCTGGCATAGCCGATGGTACCGTTATAATTTACCAAATACCAACCGTTGGAATGGTTAATAATGTTCAGAGGAGCTCCGTCCGGCGCCTGAGCCAGAATAGGAGCGCTTTGGTCCGGCCGGGCACGGATGTTCAGCGCCCCCCAGGACACATCAACCGTACCGGAAGCATTTTGCTCTGTTTCATAGAATGGGATCCCGAAATATTCCGTGAGGGAAATGACAATATTCCGGGCAATGGCGTCCAGATTGTTTTTAATCCAGCTGGCGTCGTAGGTATTGTCATGATAGGCCAGCTCCAGAAATGCGGAGGGTGCGTTTACCCGCCGAACTTCTCCGATGGCAGTCGTCCCTTCGGCCCGGACCAGATTTGGAATGGGATAAATTTCTTTCAGGCCGTCGGCGATGATTTCGGCTGCCCGCTGTCCCTTAGCACTACCCGGGTAATAAAAGACGATAGAGCCGCGAACAGTGCCATACTGCCCTTCGGGAGCGGCGTTGGAGTGCAGGGCCAGATGCAGGTCATACGTCCCAGCGTTGGATGCGGCAATGGAAGAGACCGCCGTCATACTGGGCGTATTGCGTACATAGCGGATGCCGGAAGCATCCAGATAGGGCACCATCTTGTCCGCCAGCAGGTTCATATACTGCTCTTCAGTCCCGCCGCTGACATAAAAATTATTTTCCTGCGTAGAGGGAGAAAGATAGAGAATGGGCATAGGAATACCTCCGATTTTTCTCTATCCTATGAAAAAAACGGGACTAAAGTGCAACCGTAGCCAAGAATTTTCGTCTAAACAAATGAAGAAGCTCCCAAGACATGTTGAATGGAGGCATTTTAAATGAATGTAAAACGATTTCTTGCAATTTGGATGACGGTCCTGCTTCTGCTTGCTGCAGGGTGCTCCGCAGGAGCCAAAACTTCCTCCAGTCCAAGCTACGGCGCGGAGAGCAACACGGGGACAAGCGGTAGAATGGACTACGGGGAAATGGAAAAAGCGGAAGACAGCCTCCCCATGACACAGACCGGCGGCAGCCAGTCCGAAAGCTCAGTCTACCAAAACGCCGGGGCCAAACTGATTCGCCGGGCGGAGCTGGCCATCCAGACCACTCGATTTGATCAGGCGGCGAAAACGCTGGATGGGCTGGTGCTCTCCCACGACGGATACTACGAGTCCGCGTCGGTCAACGGAGGCAGCTACCGGGACGTGAACGCCAATCGGAGCGGTGAGTATGTCATCCGCATTCCCGCGGAGCAATTTCGCGCCTTCCAGTCCTCGGTGGGCGGCCTGGGCTATGTGACCAGCAGCACAGAGAGCAGCGAGGATGTGGGGGAGCAATACTACGATACGGAAGCCCGCCTGAAGACCCAACAGACCAAACAGGAACGGCTGCTGAGTCTGCTGGAGAAGGCAGACACAATGGAGGATATTATTTCCCTGGAAAACGCGCTCAGCGATGTGGAGTATCAAATCGAACAGCTGTCTTCCGCGCTGAATCGCTATAACGCGCTGATCAGCTACTCTACCTTCCACATCTCCCTGAATGAGGTGGCTAAAGTCACTGAGGAGGTGGGGGAGACCGCCAGTCTGAGCGCGAAGATGTCCGCCGGCCTTTTGGCCAGCGTAGAAGGGCTGGTACGCGGATTCCAGAACTTTATGATTTGGATTTCGTACCATATTTTTGCGGTGCTGATTCTGCTGGCAATGGCCGGGGGAGGCACGGCGGTCGTGCTTCGAAATCGGACACTTTTCCGAAAAAAGGAGCCCGATCAGGCAGATAAGGAAAAAGAGGAATCGCAGCATCATACGGACTGAGCAGTCTTTTCGTTCCTTTCTAAAAAACACTTGACTTTGACGTAACGTCAACTGCTAGCATAAGAGAAAGGGGGGAGTCCGATGGAATATTCGATCCAACAGCTGTCAAAGTTGGCGGGAGTGTCCACCCGCACCCTGCGCTGGTATGACAAGCTAGGTCTACTGAAGCCAAGCCGAGTGGCGGAGAACGGATACCGTTATTACAACTCGTCCGAGGTGGATCGGCTGCAGGATATTCTGTATTATCGGGCGTTGAAGATGCCGCTGGCACACATACAAACCATTTTGGACGATCCCTCCTTCCAGCGTTTGGCCGCACTGCGCAGCCACCTGTCCGCCCTGGAGGCGGAACAGAAACAAATTCAAGTGCTGATCGAATCGGTAAAGGAAACGATCCAAGCCGAAGAAAGGGACGAGATTATGAGTGATGAAGCAAAATTCCGGGCCTTCAAGCAGCAAATGGTAGAGGAAAATGAGGAAAAATACGGGAAAGAGATCCGCGAAAAATACGGCGACCGTTCCGTCAACGACTCCAATGCTGCGCTGATGAATTTAAGTCGGGAGCAATATCAGGCGTGGGAGCAGCTGGGAACGGAGATTTTGGAACGGCTGAACCGCGCGGTTACCCAACACGAGAACCCCGCGGGGGAGGCGGGACGGGAATTGACCGAGCTCCACCGCCGCTGGCTGACCGCGTCTGGGGGCCAATACGAATGGGCCAAGCACAAAGGAATTGCCCAGTTATATGTAGAGGATCAACGCTTTACGGAATACTACGACAAAACGACGCGGGGCTGTGCCAATTTTTTAAGAGATGCAGTTTGGAGTTGGGCAGATCGACTTGAAGAGGGCACATGATTGGAAGGTTTATGCGGGATAAGCGAAGTACAAGCCGGGTCGAACCATGAAGTGAACCGGAAACGGAGGGGGCAAAATGCCCCTTCCGTTTCCGTTTTTTTAAAATTTTCTTGCTAAATGAATCAATGTCCATTATCATAAAAAATGTTGTGTCTAATTATGGGGGGAGAGAACCGATGCGTGAACTCAGACCACAGCTGCTGCGTTCTTTACAGGAATATTCCAAAGAAAAGCTGACAAAAGATCTGCTTTCCGGTGTAATCGTGGCCATTATTGCGTTACCGTTGTCCATTGCCTTGGCAATGGCTTCTGGAGTGTCACCGGAACAGGGCTTGTACACTGCTATTGTGGCCGGATTCCT
>JAYFPV010000511.1:0-3163 GCA_034927465.1 Lawsonibacter sp. | reverse complement strand
CCCTTTTCCCTTTCTATTTTTCTCTCCCTTTCAACAAACAAAAGCGCAGACCTGTTTCGACGGGCTTGCGCTTTTGCTTTCTTTTTTAATCATGCGGAGTATCTCTGTTCCAATTCAAATATCGCCCAGCGGAGCGCGGCCGCGGTGTCCGGGTCCTTTGTGCAGCGGAGCAGCTTATACAGGTGGTCGATGCGCTTTTGCTCTAACGTCATAGTAAGCTCCTTTTTTCTGGCTCTCCAGCGTTGGAGACGATCCGATATTCACCGCTTAATTGCTTCATCAAATCCTGCAACGGCTTTTTGTCCTCACAGGCGTACCGCTGCTTCCACCGCTCGCTGTGGAGCGTACCGAGTGCCCGCCGTTCATAGCTGTATGGCATATTTACGACACACGGCACTTTTTCTTCCAGAAAATACATGGTTTCCTTTCTGCCTGCCTATCGCCCGACCACGGGGGCGATTCTGGCGGTCAGTTTGCATACTTGGTTCCGTTTGCTCTTAGCATCTCGCGCTTTTTGTTATTTACAACGTTTCGTTAGGACACTTTATAATTCTTGATGTTTTATACACATTATTCTGCTCCCTCCTGCCTCTCGGCTCACTTCTTGGTGATCCAGCGGATCATCCACCGTACCAATACGAACACAACCACGAAAATTAATACAAATAATAGGTATTTCATAATTTACCCCCTTGACTTATCTTAATAGCTGGTTTAGATTGAGGGTGTGGGGTTAGGGCCCCGCACCATTGGCCTTTACCAGCCGAACCATTTAAGTATGGCCGCTGTGATTAGGCCGGAGATCGTGCCCGCTAGGATATCTGCCGCTAAGCTTTCAATCCTTTCGGGCCGCGCCGCTTGCTTGCGCTTGCGGCGCTTTTTACTGCTCATTGTTCTTCACTTCCTTTCCTCTTGAACTGTCAACTTTATATCACCAAACATGGCGATATTGTTTTGCATATATTGTCACTTGTACTGGCGATATTGAGAATGGTATACTATTTTTAAGAGGTGAAGAATATGGGGATCAGTTACGAAAAAGCAATTGCTTTATTCAAAGAACGAGGCATTACGACCTACACCATAAAGAAAAACAAGATAATCGGGCAAGCGGCTTTTGCGAAAATTCACGAAGGGGGCCATATTGACACCCGCACAATAGAACGGTTATGTGAGTATCTAAACTGCCAGCCGGGCGACCTGATGGAATATATGCCGGACGAAAAATAAAAACACACGCCTCTCGGCATGAGCTTGAACGCCTACATTAATCTGTTGATCGAGAAGGACATGGGAACCCGGCCCCATCTGGTTGGATGAGGCCGGGTTCTTTTAGCCATTTTTTAGTCATTAAGGTGCATAAAAACGCTTAAAAATGCACGTTAGGGAACCGCAAAAGCCAAAAAAGAAAAACCTTAGAACCGTTGCGGCTCTAAGGTTTCCTTGTGGAGCAGGTGAGGGGAATCGAACCCCCGTGTTCAGCTTGGGAAGCTGACATTCTGCCATTGAACTACACCTGCATCAAAATCAGCTTTTATAATATAGCATAATTGAAGACGCTTTGCAAGGGGAAAACGGAAGGAAAATAGACGGATTCCGGCATGAAATATTACGGGGTAGGAGCAGCCTGCGGCTGAAAGAGCAGAATTTTTTTATTTTGCGAACTCTGACGCTTGACATTTTTGCATTGCCATACTATAATAAAAACATAAAAATAATGAGAGGAGTTATTGTTTATGAAATTTTATCGTTGTAAGCACTGTGGAAACCTGCTCACATTTCTAAATGCCAGCGGAGTGCCGGTTATTTGCTGTGGTGAGGAGATGGCCGAGCTTCTTCCCGGTTCCGTAGATGCCGCCCTGGAGAAGCACGTTCCCGTCGTAGAAACTCAGGGCGCTGCGGTTCATGTCAAGGTTGGCTCAGTGGCGCATCCAATGGTAGCGGAACACTTCATCCAGTGGATTGCACTGGAGACAAATTTGGGAAGTCAGATCAAGTATCTTAAGCCTGGTCAGGCTCCTGAAGCCAGTTTTGTTCTGGCCGAGGGAGAGACGTTGGTTGCCGTCTACGAATACTGCAACCTCCACGGACTGTGGAAGGCTTAACTCCTGCAAAAAACACAAACAGAGAGCCCCGACTTGATAAGTCGGGGCTCTCTGTTTCTCAATTCAAAACGCAGAAATTTGGCGCAACTTGTAAAGATTGCATTGACACATGGACGGATTTTTCATACAATAGCAACAGTGTGTGGAAAAGAAAGGGAGGATCCTTCCGTGGAGTCAAAAGAGAATAAGATAAAAAGCAACCCCACAGCCCTGCTGCCCATCGGGGTTTTTTTAGTGCTGTATCTGGGCTGTGGTCTGCTGTTTGAATATGGCCTGCACATTGAACTTGGGTTTTATCAAACCCCGGCCATTGTGGCGTTCCTCATCGCCCTGTTTGTTGCCTGTCTCCAGAACCGGAAGCTGGATTTTAATGCCAAGCTGAAGGTGATGGCCACCGGTGTGGCGGATGAGAACATCCTGACGATGTGTCTGGTGTTTCTGGTGGCGGGTGCATTTTCCGGCGCCATCTCTGCGGCTGGCGGCGCGGAGAGTACGGTGAATTTGTTTCTCACCTTTTTGCCCATCCGCTTTGCGGTAGCCGGTCTGTTTCTCATCTCTTGCTTTGTGTCCCTGTCCATGGGCACGTCGGTGGGCACTATTTCTGCGCTGGCGCCCTTTGCCGTGGCCATGAGCAAGGCGACCGGGTTTGATGTTGTGCTTTGCATTTCTGCCGTGGCGTCCGGGGCCATGTTCGGAGACAATTTGTCCATGATTTCGGATACCACCATTGCCGCCGTCCGCACGCAGGGCTGTGAGATGAAGGATAAGTTCCGCATGAACTTCTTTATTGTTTTGCCGGCCGCCGTGATCACCGTTCTGCTGTTTCTGTTTCTGACCCCAGCCGGCTCAGGGGCGCTGACCATCGGGGCCTTTGATGTGTGGAAGGTCCTGCCCTACCTGGTGGTACTGGTAGGTGCGGTCATCGGCATCAATGTGTTTTTGATTCTGATTTTAGGCAGTGTCCTCAGCCTGATCGTCGGTGTGGCCACAGGAGCCTTTGCTTGGACTCAGGTCTTTTCGGTCATGGGGAATGGCATCACCGCCATGTATGACATCAC
>JAYFPV010000374.1:0-9248 GCA_034927465.1 Lawsonibacter sp. | reverse complement strand
CTGCGGAGCCGGCCCCGTCGCGCTGCGCGGACGCACTTGCCTGCGCCGCTTGCCCTTGCGGTATTCCCCCACTGGTATCAACCTGTCCAACCGCCAGGGCGTTGGGATCGAATGGAACCCATTCCGGGCGGACAGCAGCCACCACCCAGACAAGGGCCAGGGTGCTTACCAGAAAAAAGGCCGCTGTCCATCGGCCGCAGAACCTATGAATCATGAGAACAGACCTCCATTAAAAGTGGGCTCAGCGTCCGCTCCGGCGGAGCCTGGGCAACAGCGTCCGCAACAGGGACGTAATCAGCATGGCCCCCACAGACAGGGAGGCGGCAATGCCGAAGGTATGAAGCAGTGTAGCGAGAAACAGCTGGGTCTCCCCGGCCACACAGTATTGCATCGCGTGGTAGATACCCGCGCCGGGAACCAGGGGCAGCAGCGCCACTTGGAGATAGCCGGTCACCGGACAGCGGCGCAGGCGGGCCATCATCTCGGAATAGGTCCCGATGGCCATGGCCGCCAGAAATGCGGCAAAAATATCTCCGCCCCAAAGGCTTATCGACAGCAGGTAAACCAGCCAGCCAAGCCCAGCGCCAAAGCCACAGATCAGAATGCCGATTCCCTGAATGTTGAACACCAGTCCAAAGCCCACACAGGCCAGAAACGCCCAGATGCAGGGCAGAATATAAGCAACAAGCAGTTCTATCATAGGTCTGATTTCCTCACATTCCGCGGCCCAGCAGCAGTGGAAGCGCGCTGCCCAGAGCGATGGCGGTGGCCACCAAAATGACCTCTGCCGTCCGGTTCAATCCGGAAAAAATGTCACCGGCCATAATCTCCCGCATGGCGTTAGTCAGCGCCATGCCGGGCACCAGAACCATTAGCGTTCCGATGGTAATGGCCTCCAGATTCTGGCCCACTCCGACCAGCACCAAAAAAAATGCCAGACTGGCGGCGACGGCGGAACATACTACAGTGCGGAAAAAGAGGTTGGACCCGGTCAGGCGGTGCCCATAGAGAATACACACCCCCACCGCAAGCCCGCAAAGGGCGGCGGATAGGCAGTCCCGAACGCTTCCTGCAAAAAAAAGAGCAAAAAAGGCGGCCGCCGTCCCATAGCCCAGCAGCACAATCCGGGGTGAAAACCGGCGGCTCTCTCGATCCAGCCGGTCCACCAACTCCTGGGCCTCCGCCACAGGCAATGGGTCCCGGCACAGACGGCGGCACAAGTCGTTGCACCGCTCCAACAGCTCGATATCCGTTCCATGTGCAGGAATTCGGCACATCCGGGTAATCGGGTGTCCTTCTGGGGTGTTGACACTGACAATCAGGCAGTTTGGAATGGCAAACACCTGAGGCTCCAGTCCATAAGCAGTGAGCAGCCGCTCTACTGACTCCTCGACCCGGTAGATCTCCGCTCCACTGGTCATCAGCCGTCGGCCCAGCTCGGCGCCCAAATTCAACAGCTTGTCATGATCCATCGAACCAACGCCCCTCTCCTAAGACAGAATACCATGTTTTTCGAAAAAAACAAGAGACAATGGGGCTTCATTTTGTTTTCCGCACAAGAACACATTCATACTCCACATTCATTTGACGCGGCATCAAAAAGAGCAGCACCGACAGTTTGGTGCCGCTCCCTCCATCTCATTCGATTACCGGACCGCTCGGTGTAAAAGGCCCACATTTCCACCTACTACGGAAGTTAACCAGCGGCAGAGTGGGACCAGATACAGGTATACCGCGAAGGGAAGCGCCTCCATCCCACTTCCGATGGTTGTCAAGGGAACGCTGCAGGCAATGCACCAGGGAATCATGCCCGGCAAATTAAGCGCGGTATCTCCCAAATCCACCGCAAAATCCATGGCGGGCAGGCCCCGTTCCCGGTAGTGTTCCTTCATCAACTCGCTTACCATGACGGTGGTCACCGACTGGTTGCAGAACAGGCCGGCGCAGCACAGTGCCAAAAGAATCTGCGTTGGAATCAACCCGATCTGATCGGCCAGCTTCCCCGCCTTTTCCTGATAAGGCACCAGCATCCCCGTTCCGGCAAATAGTCCCGAATAGGAACAGGACAAAAAGACAATCACCACCACCGAAATCATGGAGATCAGTCCGCCTCCGGACAAGATTCCTGCCAGTTCCGGCTGACGGGCCGCATAGCCCAGCACGCAGACACGCATCAGCTCTCCCGGCTGAATCCCTTGCACCAGCACTGCCACCAGCCCGGCCAAAGTGCAGCTGGCCGCAATAGACCAGGAGGCGCTGACCCGAAACCACGGCAGGACAATCAAAGCCAGAGCTGGGAGGACGGCGGGCCAGTTCAGGCGAAACTCCTCCTGCAATGCCATGAGAATCTGGATATCCACCAATTGGATGGGAAAGGCCTGGGACAGCGCCCCATATACCAGCAGCGAAATCACCATTGGGAGCAGTGTGGTTCGCCACATGCGGCGCTGAAGTCCCCTCTGGTCCACCCCAGACACCGCCGCTACAAGTGCGGCCGCCGAAGAAGCGGGGGACAGCCGTTCTCCCACATAGGCACCAGACATCACCGCCCCCGCGGTTACGGCCAGGTTGGCTCCGCCGCCTCGGGCAATGGACATCAAAATGACGCCGGCGGTTCCCGCCACGCCAAAGGAGCTGCCAAAGGCCAGGCACAGAATGGCTGGCAGCAGAAACGCCACCAGGACAAAGCTGTGGGGCGTAATCAGCCGAGTACCAGTATGGACAAAAAAGGCGATGGTTCCGCTCGCCCTCCACAAAGCCGTAAGCAGGCCGATGAGAACCATAATCCGCTGCACCATCAGCGAGGTTTTGGCTCCTTTCCCCGCCATAGCGATCAGGCTTTTGGCCGAAAATCCCCGCCGCAGCCCAACCAGAAAAAAGCAGACAAAGCCCACCAAAAGCGCCCAGGCCAGAGATTGCCTCATAACCATACAGGCAGTTACAGCGGATAGAAACGCCAAAAACGCAATCAAAAGATCCACAGCGCACATCGCCTTTCCCTCGTTTACTCTGGCCGGCGACCGAACAGAATCGTCGTATCCTTCCAGCGGACCTTGCTGCCCCTGCATGTCTTGCGTGCCTCTTTCCGCTCAGAAAAAACGCCCCAATCGTCATTCAGTATATCATACTGTCTAACAATTGGGGCATCGTTCATTTTTGCCGGGCCGGGGTTTCCCCTTTTCCGGTGAAAACGGGACCTTATTCCTTGTCGTCCGCCTCTACCGTATCGTTGCTCAGGTCCAGAGAAAACTTGCTCTGGCAGTTGGGACACTGAACAAATCCTTCGGCCAAGGCCTTGTCGTCGATGATCAGCGGCTCCTCACAGGTGGGGCATTCCACCTCAAACCAGTCGTCGTCGTAATCCTCGTCCTCTTCCTCGTCGTCCTCATCCTCAAAGACCGCCGACTCCACATCGGCCAGGTCATCGGACAGCGCGTCGATCTCCTCGCCCAGAGCTTGGTTGTTCTCTTCCAGATCCTCGATAGACAGGCCGACCTCCTCCAGAATGCCGATCATGACAGAGATCAGCTTTCCCTCTTTGGACTTCTCGGTATCCAGGTTCAGGCCTTCGGCCAAACCCTTCAGGTAGGCAACTTTTTCGGAAATCGTCATAACTTGTTCCCTTTCTGAGGCAATTGCCTCACTGACAGGACTTTAGCCCTTGCAGCGTTCCAAATATTCTCCGGTGCGGGTGTCGATCTTAATCTTGTCGCCTGGATTGATGAACAGGGGAACCTTGATCTCGGCGCCGGTCTCCAGCGTAGCGGGCTTGGTCACGTTGGTAGCGGTGTCTCCCTTAAAGCCGGGGTCGGTTTCCGTGACGACCAACTCCACAAAGTTGGGGGGCTCCACACCGAACACGCTACCCTTGTAGGACACGACCTTGCAGCTCATATTTTCCTTGACAAACTGAAAACTGTCGCCAAGCAGATCCTTGTTGATGGGCATCATATCAAAGGACTCCATGTCCATGAAATAATACAGATCCCCGTCGCTATAGCTGTACTCCATGTCCTTGCGCTCTACAAACGCCTGTTCAAACTTGGCGGTGGGGTTAAACGAGGTCTCGGTCACACCGCCAGTGATGATGTTTCTCATCTTAGTCCGGACGAATGCAGCGCCCTTTCCCGGCTTTACGTGCTGAAACTCGATAACCTGCATGACCTTACCATCCATTTCAAAGGTCACGCCATTGCGAAAATCGCTGGCGGTAATCATTGGCATAGGAATCATCCTCCACTGTTTTGTATATAAGCTGCTTTATTTTACCCCATTTTCTTGCTTTTGACAAGGGGGTCTGCCCAGAATCGGTGAAGTTCTGAACTAAAATTTCCCGTCCGTTTGAACATTTGGGACATGTCATATAAAATCAGGCCGCGTCTTTCCTTACAGAACGATCAGATCCTTTGGGGCGCGGGTGATGTTCTCGCAGCCCCCTTCTTTCAGGATCAGAACATCCTCAATGCGCACCCCAAACTGTCCCGGCAGATAGATACCGGGCTCGGCGGAGATCACCGCGCCGGCCGGCAGAGGCACGGCCGCGCTGGGACCGGCATTGGGCGACTCGTGGATGTCAAGCCCCAGGGAATGCCCAAAGCTGTGGGAGAAAAATTCTCCATACCCCGCCTCGGCGATGACCTGCCGGGCAGCAGCATCCACTTCACGGCCGGGCACCCCGGCTCTGGCGGCGTTGATGCCCGCCCGCTGGGCAGCCAGCACAACAGAGTACACCTGCTCCATTTCCTCGGTGGGCTGGCCAAGGGCCACGGTGCGGGTCATGTCAGAGCAATAGCCGTCCACCTTGCAGCCGAAGTCCATGGTGATAAACATCCCCGTGTCCACCACCTGATCCCCGGGTACGGCGTGGGGACGGGAACCGTTGGGACCAGCGGCCACGACAGGGTCAAAGGACACTTTATCCCCTCCCCGGCGCAGCAGCTCATAGACCAGCCGGGCGGCAATCTCCCGCTCCGTCATACCGGGACGGATAAAATCCAAAACGGCCTTAAAGGCGGCGTCGGTAATGCGCTGGGCCCGACGCATGGCATCCAGTTCCTCCTCGTCCTTGGCGGCGCGCAGCGCGTCCAGCAGGGGCTGGGCAGGGGTCAGAATGCAGGGCAGCTCCTGGGCATAGCGCCGATGGGCATCCACCGTCATGGCTCCGCTTTCAAACCCCACATTGTGCAGTCCGTTAGCCTCCACATAGGCCCTGGCCTGAGCCAAATGGCCGCTGCCCGTGTGCACCAGCACCACCTCTGCCCCGGTAATCTGCTCCCGGGCCGCCTCGATATACCGGCCGTCGGTGGTGTAATGGGCGCCGTCTTTTGTGACCAACAGCAGGCCCTCCCCGTGAAAGCCCAGCGCATAGCGCTCTCCGGATTCACTGGCAATCAGCATGGCGTCCAGGCCGTATTCTGGCAGTTTGGCCGCAATTTGTAACAGGTGATTCATCCTTATGAAAGCTCCTCTCCCTGGATTGAGTCCAACCAAAACGGAGGGATTCTCCCTCCCAAATCAGTTCAAATTCAGCAGCGACCAAAGCAAAATGGCCGCACCCAACGCGACTCCGGCCCCTCCAAGGGCTCTGGTCAGCTTGATGGCCACCCCGCTTTTTTCTATCGGCCCAGCTTCTCTGGTACGCTGGTACAGCGCATGTTCCGGACGCAGGACATAGAATCCGCCAAGGCCAAGGAAAAACAGGCCCGCAGCCGCCCCTGCCATCCAGGAATCCATCTCTCCCGTCGGCACCTCGCGGCTTAAAACCTCCAGCAGCACTTCCCCCGGGACATCCCGTGCCGGATCGTACCCTCCACCGGAGGTGTGGCTGCGCTGACCGTCTTGCCAGGCGCGCCGGAATGTGGCCCCGTCCGGATAAGTCAGCTCCACCCAGTCCGCCGTCTCGTCCGAGCCGGTGGCGTAGGTCACCATCTCCCCATCCCACGAGACGGTATGCTCCTGCGGGTTTACCAGAAAGGTCCGGCCATCCCGCTCCACCTGATAGGTATGGCTTCCCAGCCCGCAGCCGACCAGCATGACTACCATCCAAACAGCAAAAAGCCATGCCAGACAGCGCTTCATACTCTTCCCTCCAAAAAACTGAGGTAAATTTGCTTCATGGTCCGCGCATCCTCCGCCTGGGTACCCGCACTTTCGCATATTACGGTGGGTGACCAGCCCCGCCGGGCGATTTCCGCAGCAAGCGGGGCCCAGTCCGGGCCGAAGCCATCGTCGTGCTCAAAGGTGCGGTGGCACTTCTCTCCGCCGTTCACCGTGAACTCAATGTGAGAAAAGTGGCTGTGGAAGGTATTGGCACGGTCCGCCCCCAGCACCTGTTCAACTCGGTCCATCATCCGTTCTACGGCCTCCAGGCCGTTGTCCGCCCCCAGGGAACGGGCATACAGGTGCCCGAAGTCAATGCAGGGCACCAGGCGCTCATCCAAGGTACACAGCTCAAGTACCTCGTCCAGATTTCCCAGCTGGTTGATCTTTCCCATAGTCTCGGGGCACAGGGAAATGTGTCCAAACCCCTGGTCGTCACAGACGGTGATGACCTGCTTCAGGGACCGCATGGCGATGGCCTGAGCTTCTTTTCTGGTACGCTTCATCAGGGCGCCGGAGTGGATGACAATCCGCCCGGCTCCCATCTGCTCCGCCAGCAGGCAGGTTCCGGTGATGTAGCCGATGGTCTTTTTCAATGCGTCCGGATCGGGGTTGGCCAAATTGATGAAGTAGGGGGCGTGGATAGATAGCGCGATTCCTGCCGCCCGAGCATTCTCTCCCACCGTTCGGGCGGTTTTCTCCCCCACATGAATGCCCTTCCCGCATTGATATTCATAGCAGTCCAACCCGAAATCGGCCACCCACTGTGGGGCCGCCAGCGAGGAGGGGTGAACCCTGGAAAAGCTGTTGGAATTGCCTGCGGGACCGAATATTCCACTCATACTGCAAACCCTCCGTGCGCCGTTCTGTGCTCTGTCTGCCACACATTCCCCGCGTAGCAGGAATTTATACAAAAGGCCGCTTCCTTCCCAGCATACGGAAGGGAGTCTCAAGGGCGTAGCGGAGATACCGGCCCGGATTGCCCGCCAAGCGGATCGGCTGAACCAGAAGAGGTGTCACGCCGGCGTTGTTTGCGCCCAACGTATCGGTAAAAATCTGGTCGCCGACCATAACAGTCTCCTCCGGTCTGCAACCCATTCGCTTCATGGCTTGAAGATAGCCGGCTTTTTGGGGCTTTCCCGCATGTCCCTGATAGGGAATCCCCAACGCCTGGGCGAACCGCCCGGCCCGGCCCGGCTTTCGGCTGTTGGACAGCAAAAACAGCTGAACTCCGGCCGCCGCCAGGGCCTCCTTCCAGGCCACCACGTCTTCCGACGGCTCTGGCACTCCGTAGGGGGCCAGGGTGTTGTCCAGATCGGCCAGCACTAATTGAATGCCTTTGGACGCCAGCGACTGGGGCTTGATATGAAGCACAGAGGGGTAGACCCCTCTCGGAATCGGTGACAAGGGCACGCAGGCATCCTCCTTTGTTCTAACTGTGACTTGTCCGGCATACAGTGAAATGGATCGGATGCCAGACTATTTTTGGCGTGTTTAGTAGTATATCACATCCACTGAATTTGGACAAGGGGGAGCCTGCCATGACAAAAGACACCTTTCTCATCACGATTCCGCCCCAGCAGCTGCACGCGCTCCAGGGCTGGAATGTAACACCTGCCCATCTGGCTTACCGCATCGGCCGCGGGCCCCATCTGCTGCGGGCGTCTGGGAACATACCGCTCAGGGGGGGCGTCATGGTTTTGGATAATCGCGGCTTCGACGGTTTGGGCGGGGTGGGCCTCTTTTGCCAGGAGCTGATGCGGGAGTGCATGGCCCGGGGCTTTTCCGGGGCAGTGCTGGACTTTGAAGGACGGCTGCCCCCTTTGATGCAGATCGCCGCCCAGCTAGACGATCTGTTTGCCCGCCGCGGCTGGTCCCTGTACGTCCCAGAAGGGTACGGGCACTGTGCTCCCAAGGCTCGAATCATGCTTCCTTCCACTCTGTCCGGGGGGTCCCTTTCCGTGCGGCTGGAGGAAGCAAAAGAGCGTTTTGGCCGGGACCGGGTGGTCCTTGCCCTTCAAAAGGCAGCGGAGGACTTTTTCCTCCCGTCCCCCACCGGCAGCGGCGTTTCCCTGACCCGGGAGGAGCTGGAGGAACAGATGGCCCGGCTGCGTCCCTCGGTCTTCTGTTCCAACGAGCTGTGTGCCCGCTACTACACCTATATGAGCCGGGAGAGCGGCGCCCATTTTGTTTTGTTTGACGACGGAGATACCCTGCGCCGCAAACTGGAGGTCGCACGCCGGGCTGGAATTGATACCTTCTTGGCTCCCTGGGCCGACGTGGAAGAACATGCTGAATTTCTGGGGTTTCAGCGCCTTCCTCCGGCAGCAAAAAAGGTCCATTGACGTCAGCTTGTTTCTGGACTAAAATAAGAATATTGCTTACATCATCGTTTGCTGTGTTATAAGGAGGTAGTTTCTCATGGTTCGTCATATTGTATCCTGGAATTTTAAGCCGGAGCTGGACGAGGCACAGCGTCAGTCCCTCCGGGAAAAGGTCGTCCCCGCGCTTCTGGCGCTAAAGGACAAAATCCCCTGTCTGCGGGACATTCAGGCCTTCTGTCCGCCCCTGGACAGCAGCAACTGCGATCTGGTTTTGTATTCCGAGGTGGACCAGGTCTCCGATCTTCCTTTGTATCAAAACCATCCCGATCACCAGGCCGTGATTCCCATGATCCAAGGCAATTTTTGTGACCGCCGCTGCTGCGATATTCAGGGCTAACCCACAGACCATGCGGCCGGTCTGTTTGGATTCCATCGCCTGTCAAAAAAGCCTCGCAGCGTTCGTGCATGCGGTAAGCTGTAGCCAATTCGAAGAAGTGCCTTTGGCACTTCTTCGGCCGTCTCCCCCGCCTGTCCCCGCATTTGCCGGGGCAGGCGGTTTTTCTGCTTTTCCCCCATTGGGTTGGAACGTTTGGAAAAGTGTGAACTTTTTTGAAAGGGACTGGACAGAATGGGCCGGATTGGATTATGATGTATTCCGTAATTAAACTTGAATTTTGGCACGTATTTTGTCCGGCTGTCCAAGCCAACGCCGACAAATACGGGGAGGTCAGCCCATGAGAGGGTCTTTTTTCGGCGGGGTCAATCCCGCTACTCATAAAGAGAGCACACGGCGCAAGCCCATTGCACCTCTGGAATATCCACCTG
>JAYFPV010000131.1:0-8478 GCA_034927465.1 Lawsonibacter sp. | reverse complement strand
AATGGTGGTGGCGGTACCCATGTCCAGCAGGGTCAGCGGCGGCTCATACTCTGCCAACGCCGCCACCGCGACCACAATCCGATCACTGCCCACCTGGGAAGGGGTATCCATCTGAATATTCAGTCCGGTCTTAATCCCGGGACCCACCACCATCGGCTGCTTTCCGATTACCTTAAACACACCGGTACGCACCGAGTTAAATACGGGGGGCACCACCGAGGAGATGATACAATCGTTAAAATCGCCGGCTTTTTGATCAAACAGGGCCAGCACATTTTTAATGTCCACCCCGTACTGATCGGAGGTCTTGATGTGGTCGGTTGCGATGCGGGCCTCGAAGACAATCTGGTCATCCCGGATACCGCCGATCACAATGTTAGTATTGCCAATATCGATGGCAAGGAGCATAGGAGTTCACCTCAAGGGGAAGCGGAGCTTCCTTATTTCTCTGTTCCGGGATTATGCAGTCTTTTTGGTTTTTGGGCCATGACGTGAAGCAAAGCCTTCCCAATGGCCGTCACCAGTACCAAAGCCGCAATGGCCTCCATGACGCCGGCTCCGGTGACCGTGGCCATAACCAGACCGTAAACGGCGGAAAGAGCAACCTGTTTGGCCTGAGCATACTGCTGGGCAAGCAGCACATAAATGCTGCCCATGACGAAGACGGTGTTGGTCATGGAACCCACAAACCCTACAATAGGCAGGGCCGCGAAATCATGGAACTTCAGCTTTTTCAGCCCAATCCACAGCCAGCCGCAAACCAGGCCGATCATCACGCGGCAGCCCACGGCGATCCAAAGTGCCTTGAGCACCCCCGTGATTCCGGTGGTACTCAAAAAGGGAGAAAAGGCGAAGGAAAGCAGCGTGGGGGCCATGGTGTTGCTGGCAACCGAACAGATGCCAAACACACCGCCCAGAATACTGCCGGCCAGGGGGCCAAACAAGATTGCGCCAAGGATGACGGGGATATGCACCGTGGTCGCCTTAATGATGGGCAGCTGAATCATGCCAAAGGGGGTGTTTGCCAGCAGAACTGTGATGGCCGCCATCAGGGCCACCCCTACCATCCAGTGGGTATCGCGCTTACGGGTTTTCATATTCAATTACCTCCTGCTGCCGCTCTCCCATTTTGGGAGATGCAGCGCAAATTGGAGAAGGTGCAGCGAAAAAGCTGCCGCTCGCCCTCTCATTCGTAGTATTATACAGGAAAGGCGATGGTTACGCAAGAAAAAATGTTCGTTGTCCCCTGATTTTTTCGAGAATTTTTTCTTGTCTCCCCTCTCTCTTTACAGAGGAAGTGGAAATTTGTATAATAATATCGACGGAATAAACTGTGTTGCGGTTCATTCGCACGGCAACCGCCGCGCAATTCGATCCAAATGGCTGTTTCCAGCCATTTTGCCCGTGCCACTATCCATTGGGGCACATACCGCCCCAATGGATAGTCCAAGGCTTTTGCACTTGAACAAATCCAACTGCCCTTGAAAACCTTAGCGTTCAAGGCTTGTGACTTTGTTCCGAACGCATTATAATAGAATCCAAAAAAAGACGGAGTCGGCAGGTCAGTCTGCGCTTCGGGGAGGAATCGTCATGCTGAAAGGAAAGACCGTTTTGCTTGGGGTCACAGGCGGAATTGCTGCCTACAAGGCCGCCGCTCTGGCCTCCGCTCTGGTCAAGCTCCACGCCGCCGTAGAGGTGGTGATGACCGACCACGCCACCAAATTTATCGCTCCGCTCACCTTTGAACAGCTGACTGGCAACCGCGTCATGGTGGATACCTTTGACCGGAACTTCACCCACCAGGTGGAACACATCGCCCTGGCCGCCCGCACCGATCTAGTGCTGATTGCGCCCGCCACCGCCAACGTATGCGCCAAGCTGGCACACGGCCTGGCCGACGATATGCTGACCACTACGGTACTGGCTTGCCACTGCCCAAAGCTGGTGGCTCCCGCCATGAACACCAATATGTACGAAAATCCGGTGACCCAGGATAACCTGGCCACGCTGGTCCACTACGGCTGGGAAGTCATTTCCCCCGCCTCCGGACGGCTAGCCTGCGGCACGGTCGGCCCCGGCAAGATGCCCGAGCCAGAGGCTCTGGTTCAGCATATATTGCGATCCATTGCCCTTCCCCACGACCTGACTGGAAAACACGTGCTTGTCACCGCTGGCCCGACCCAGGAGTCGCTGGACCCGGTGCGCTATTTAACCAACCATTCCACTGGAAAGATGGGATATGCCATTGCCAGAATGGCCATGCTCCGGGGCGCGGAAGTGACTTTGATTTCGGGTCCCACTTCCCTGGACAAGCCGCCTTTTGTCACTGTGGTTGAGATCGTCTCTGCTCAGGATATGTTCGAAGCGGTATCCGCCCGGTGTCAGCAGGCCGATCTCATTTTTAAAGCAGCTGCTGTAGCCGATTACACCTGTGCCGATTATAGCGACGAAAAGATCAAAAAGCAGGATTTCGACCTGTCTATCCCCCTGAAACGCACTCAGGATATCCTGAAATACCTTGGGGAGCATCGCCGGGAGGGGCAGATTATCTGCGGCTTTTCTATGGAAACCCGGGACATGGTGGCAAACAGCCGGGCTAAACTGGATAAGAAAAAAGTGGATCTGATCTGCGCCAACAATTTGAAGGTGGATGGCGCCGGCTTTGGGGTAGACACAAATGTACTCACCCTCATCACCGCAGACGGTGCGGAGGAGTTGCCCCTGATGTCTAAGGAAGCGGCGGCTGACCGAATTCTGGACCACGCGCTCTTCCTGCTGAAGTAAAAAAACACCCCTGGCATCTCACGGATGCCGGGGATTATTTTTTCTTACGCCGTCGGTTGTGCAGTTGGTGTTGGATCGGCAAAAAAAGAGCGGACCTCCGAAGAAGTCCGCTCTGAGATCACGTAGATACCATTGTTTCCCTTGATGCAAAGCACCGGGAGATTACTGGTTGATCTCGATGACAACGCCGGAACCCACGGTACGGCCGCCCTCACGGATGGCGAAACGCAGACCCTTTTCAATGGCGATGGGGGTAATCAGTTCCACATCCATGTCCACGTTGTCGCCAGGCATGCACATCCCAACGCCCTCGGGCAGAGAGATGACACCAGTCACGTCGGTGGTACGGAAATAGAACTGGGGACGATAGTTGTTGAAGAACGGCGTATGACGGCCGCCCTCGTCCTTGGACAGGACGTAGACCTGGCCCTTGAACTTGGTGTGGGGGTGAATGGAGCCGGGCTTGCACAGAACCTGGCCGCGCTCCACATCGGTCTTGGCAACGCCGCGCAGCAAAGCACCCACGTTGTCGCCAGCCTCAGCAACGTCCAGGGTCTTGCGGAACATTTCCAGACCGGTCACGACGGTGGACTTCTTCTCCTCGGACAGGCCAACAATCTCCACGGTCTCACCAGTCTTGATCATACCGCGATCCACACGACCGGTGGCCACGGTGCCGCGGCCAGAGATGGTGAACACGTCCTCGACGGGCATCAGGAAGGGCTGTTCGTGGTTGCGGGGGGGGGTGGGGATATAAGAGTCGACAGCATCCATCAACTCCTTGATGCAGGCATACTCAGGAGCATTGGTGTCGGTGGACTCGGAAACAAGAGCATTCAAAGCGGAGCCCTTGATGATGGGGATCTCGTCGCCGGGGAACTCATACTTGTCCAGAGTCTCGCGGACTTCCATCTCCACCAGCTCCAGCAGCTCCTCGTCGTCTACCTGGTCACACTTGTTCAGGAACACGACCATGGCGGGCACACCGACCTGACGGGCCAGCAGGATAAGCTCCTTGGTCTGAGCCATAGGGCCGTCGGTGGCGGAAATAACCAGAATTGCGCCGTCCATCTGAGCAGCGCCGGTAATCATGTTCTTGATATAGTCGGCGTGGCCCGGGCAGTCAACATGGGCATAGTGACGGACGTCGGTCTCATACTCAACGTGAGCGGTGTTGATGGTAATACCACGCTCGCGCTCCTCAGGAGCCTTGTCGATGGAGCTGTAGTCGGTGTAGCTGGCCTGGCCCTTCATAGCCAGATACTTCGTGATGGCAGCGGTCAGTGTGGTCTTGCCGTGGTCAACGTGACCGATGGTGCCGATGTTGACATGGGGCTTCGTACGCTCAAATTTCTGCTTAGCCATTGGGATTTCCTCCTTATATTACAATTATATTTGTATTGTGCGGGGCCGATTTATATCAGGGACATTTTATCCTATTCTGTTTGTAAATGCAACCCCATTTTCCGTTGTGCAGCCTCAGGCACTCAGTCCTGATTGCGGCCGCGCTCCGAAATAATCTTCTCCGAAATATTCTTAGGAATCTCCACATAGCTGTGAGGCTCCATGGTGTATTGACCGCGTCCCTGCGTGCCGGAACGAAGGTCGGTGGCATACCCAAACATGTTAGCCAGAGGCACAAGAGCGTCAACCTGCTGGGCTCCCGGGCGGGTTTCCTCTCCCAGAATTTGACCGCGGCGGCTGTTCAAATCGCCGATGACAGTACCCAGGTAATCGTCTGGAGCGATAACGGAGACCTTCATGATTGGCTCCAGCAGAACAGGTCCGGCCTTGCGGCAGGCCTCTTTAAAGGCCATGGAACCGGCAATCTTAAAGGCCATCTCAGAGGAGTCAACTTCGTGGAACGATCCGTCATACAGGGTAACCTTTACGTCTACCACAGGGTAGCCGGCCAGCACGCCTGCCAACATCGCGCCGCGGATACCGGCGTCAACCGCAGGAATATACTCCTTTGGAATGGCACCGCCCACGATGCCGTTGACAAACTCGTAACCCTTGCCGGACTCATTGGGCTCCACACGGATCTTAACGTGACCGTACTGGCCCTTACCGCCGGACTGACGGGCATACTTGGTGTCCTGCTCCACGGACTTCTTAATGGTTTCCTTGTAGGCCACCTGGGGTGCACCCACGTTGGCTTCCACCTTGAACTCACGCAGCAGACGGTCCACAATGATCTCCAGATGCAACTCGCCCATACCGGCAATGATGGTCTGACCGGTCTCTTCGTCGGTGTAGGTCTTGAAGGTGGGATCCTCCTCGGCCAGCTTCACCAGCGCCAGACCCATCTTTTCCTGACCTGCCTTGGTCTTGGGCTCAATGGCCACGCGGATGACGGGATCGGGGAACTCCATGGATTCCAAAATGATGGGGGCCTTGTCATCGCAGAGCGTGTCGCCGGTGGTGGAGTTCTTCAGGCCGACCACGGCGGCAATATCACCGGAGTACACACAGTCAATGTCCTCACGGTGATTAGCGTGCATCTGCAGAATACGGCCAATGCGTTCCTTCTGATTTTTGGTGGAGTTCAGAACGGTCGTACCGGTATTCACAATGCCGGAATACACGCGGATAAAGGACAGACGGCCAACAAAAGGATCGGTAGCAATCTTGAAGGCCAGCGCGGAGAAGGGGGCCGTATCGTCGGCGGGACGCTCGTCCTCTTCCTCGGTATCGGGATTGACACCCTTGATCGCCGGGATATCCATGGGAGAGGGCATATAGTCCACAATGGCATCCAACAGCTTCTGGACACCCTTGTTCTTGTAAGAGGTACCACAGGTCACCGGAACCAGCCGGTTTTCGATGGTGCCCTTACGCAGCGCGGCCCGAATCATTTCCTGCGAAACCGGCTGCTCCTCCAGGACCAGCATCATGATCTCCTCGTCGATGTCGGCGCAGGCGTCCAGCAGCTTGGTGCGGTACTCCTGGGCCAGCTCCATCATATTCTCGGGGATAGGCTCCACACGCATATCTTTGCCCAACTCGTCGTAGTAGACGTCGGCATCCATTTCCACCAGATCAATGATTCCCTTAAAGGTTTCTTCCGCCCCGATGGGCAGCTGAATGGGAACTGCATTGCACTTCAGGCGGTCATGAATCATGCTCAGCACATGGTAAAAATCGGCGCCCATGATGTCCATCTTATTGACATACACCATGCGAGGAACCTTGTAATGGTCGGCCTGACGCCACACGGTCTCGGACTGAGGCTCCACCCCGCCCTTCGCGCACATCACCGTCACAGAGCCATCCAGAACACGCAGGGAACGCTCCACCTCTACGGTGAAGTCCACGTGGCCCGGAGTATCAATGATGTTAATGCGGGTCTGGGGGTACTGGTCCTTGGTTCCCTTCCAGTAGCAGGTGGTGGCGGCAGAGGTAATCGTAATGCCACGCTCCTGCTCCTGGGCCATCCAGTCCATCGTTGCGTTTCCGTCATGGACTTCGCCGATCTTGTAGTTCACGCCGGTATAATAGAGAATGCGCTCGGTGGTGGTCGTCTTGCCCGCGTCAATGTGGGCCATAATTCCAATGTTCCGGGTATTCTCCAGAGAAACTTTTCTAGGCATACTTTGACTCCTTCATTACCAGCGGTAGTGAGCAAACGCCTTGTTGGACTCAGCCATCTTGTGGGTGTCCTCGCGCTTTTTCACGGCGGAGCCAGTGTTATTGGCGGCGTCCATCAGTTCGCCGGCCAAGCGCTCTTTCATCGTCTTCTCACCGCGGATGCGGGCGTACGTGGTCAGCCAGCGCAGCCCCAGGGTTTGACGGCGCTCAGGGCGGACTTCAATCGGCACCTGGTAGGTGGCGCCGCCCACACGGCGTGCCTTGACCTCCAGGGAGGGCATGATATTCTCGAGAGCCTGGGTGTAAACTTCCATTGGCTCTTTCCCGGTTTTTTCCTTGATGATGTCGAAGGCTCCGTAGACCACCTTTTGAGCCACGCCCTTCTTGCCATCCAGCATAATGCTGTTTGTGAGCTTGGTAACCAGGACGGAGTTGTATAGCGGGTCAGGCAAAACCTCCCGCTTGGGTACATTTCCTCTTCTGGGCACTTTGCTTCCCTCCTTCATATAAAAATGATTTCATAGGTACTCGAAGTGTCTTGTGACAATCCGTGTAATGCCTGCCCGAGGTCTACCCATCTATATGGAATAAACGCTCGGCAAGGCGGTTGCCTTGCGCGTAAGCGCACAATGCAAATTCAGGTTGGACAATCTGTCCATCGCAATGCGGCAGCGGCTGCATTACTTCTTCTTGGTGTTCGCGGGAGCCGCCTTACCGGCCTTGGGACGCTTGGCGCCGTACTTGGAACGGCTCTGCATACGACCATTAACGCCCTGAGTATCCAGGGTACCGCGGATACTGTGGTAACGAACGCCAGGCAAATCCTTGACACGGCCGCCGCGGATCATCACCACAGAGTGCTCCTGCAGGTTGTGTCCAACACCGGGGATATATGCGGTGACTTCGTAGCCGTTGGTCAGACGAACACGGGCGATTTTACGCAGCGCCGAGTTCGGCTTCTTCGGAGTGGACGTACGAACGGCAGTGCATACACCTCTCTTCTGGGGAGAAGGCAGATCGGTGCTCTTGTGGGTCAGGGTATTCAGTCCATGCTGGAGAGCGGGAGAAGTGGACTTGTAAGCCGCCCGAGTGCGGCCCTTGCGAACCAGCTGATTAAACGTAGGCATGTTTTTCCTCCTTTCCAAAAAGCTGCCCCTTGGGGCATAATATATATTTTAACAAAATAAGGTATCCTTATTCTGCTAAAATCAAAAATAAAGGTGTTTACGCCCAAAAGCAAAGCCGAACCGTGAATTCGTTCCGCGGTTGGCATATGCCGCAGCGCAACAAAAGAAAGCGGCAATCGCTCACCCCAAAAGGGCAGCCACCGCGCTTCCCACAGCAATGGAGCAGGCAGCGCCCAGCTCCTTCATGGAGGCCGCCTTTTCCACCAACACATCCTGCTCCTCAGCCAATTGGACCAGCGGCTCGGTGATGCGTGGATCGGCATCGGCCGCAAAAAACAACTTGCTGGCCCGTCTATCACCAAGTGCACGGCGCACCTGCTTGGCGCCTACCACTTTATTTGCTTGTCTCAGCTCTGAAATCATTTCGGTGCCCTCCTCTCCCCCGCTGCCGGAGGCGTTTCATCGGGTAAAAGGGCGCAAAGGCCCCTACCACCGCAATTTGAGATTATACCATGTTGTCAAGTCCCCGTCAAGCACGAATCCTTCAGAAATTCACAATGCCTTCTACCCATTCTTCCCAATTTTGACAAAATACAGCCGTTAACATAAAAAAACTTTCGGCAGTTCAGTCTTTCTTATTCCCTTGCCCGCGTGCTGTGCAGCAGCACAAGCCCGACCACCAAGTACGCTTGCTGTATGGATAGAAGCAAACCCGGCCATACTACCACAAGCAAAAAACAAGGAGGATGTCTATGACCGTCCACGTCAACGAAAACTGCATTGGCTGCAGCCTGTGCCCCAGCATCTGTCCCAAGGTTTTCACCATGACCGACGAGGGGGTAGCTGCCGCCCGGGATGAAATCTCCCCAGAGGATGAGGGACTGGCCCAGGAGGCCGCGGAAAGCTGTCCGGTCAGCGCCATCGAAATTAGCTAAGAAGGACGGGTCCCCCGCGTTCCACGCGGCGGACCGCAGCC
>JAYFPV010000324.1:0-3457 GCA_034927465.1 Lawsonibacter sp. | reverse complement strand
AGGAGAATACTGCGATGGAGGAACCCTTTAAACGGATGCGGGAATTACTGCCAGATGCGGTAAAGTTTCGTCGGGAGATGCATCGTTATCCGGAGCTGAGCTTCATGGAATCTGAGACTACGGCCAGAATTCGCCGAGAGTTGGAAGCAACAGAAGGAATTGAGGTACTGCCGCCTCTCCTGAAAACGGGCATTATCGCCCATATCCGTGGAAAGTATGCGGGGCATGTAATCATGCTGCGTGAGGACATTGATGCGCTTCCTATGCATGAGAATACGGGCCTTGAATTTTCTTCTGAAGTATCAGACGCCTGCCACTCTTGCGGACATGACATTCATACCGCATCTCTCTTATTGTTTGCAAAAACAGCTGCTATGCTTAGAGAACGGATGGAGGGAGAACTCCTTCTGGTATTCC
Source organism: Lawsonibacter sp. (assembly GCA_034927465.1). Classification (GTDB taxonomy): domain Bacteria; phylum Bacillota; class Clostridia; order Oscillospirales; family Oscillospiraceae; genus Lawsonibacter. The sequence continues at coordinate 3,040 of JAYFPV010000324.1, read as the reverse complement.
AGCCAGCAGAGGAGACAGCAGCTGGTGCAAAGTCATTACTTACCGCTGGTTTTGCAGACAAAATTCCATGTCCACAGGAGATAATTGGTTTTCATGTTGAGCCAAGCTTACCCGCAGGAAAAATTGGCCTGATCAAGGGACCAGCCAATGCTTCCACGGATGAAATTCGGATTGCAGTATGTGGAGAGGGCGGTCATGGAGCACATCCCTATCGGTGTGCGGATCCTATCACAACGGCCGGATATCTTCTTACACAGCTCCAGACAATTATTTCTCGTGAGAATCCAGCGGTGGAGCCGGCGGTGTTGACGTTTGGAATGATTCAGGGTGGCAGTGCGCCGAATATTATTCCAACGCGGGTGGAGATGGTCGGTACGCTCCGCGCCTTTCATGAAGAGGGACGTCATCGGATGTGGGACGCGATTACCCGCGTTTCAAACCTCGGTGCGCAGGCGCTGCGATCTTGGGCTGAGGTAGGAATCCGGGAGGGAATACCGCCTTTGATTAATGACCCGTTTGTAGCTGACAGACTGGCCTCCGCGGCTGACGCGGTGCTAGGCCATGATAGTGTGATCTGGGCCGATCAACCGTCTCCTGGATCGGATGACTTTTCCTGCTTTCTAAAACTGGCGCCCGGAGTCCAATTTCGTATGGGGACAGCCAATAGTGACCCACGTTCTGCACTTGGCTTGCATAATCCCAAAAACATTTTTGATGAAAGTGCCATATACAATGCTGCGGCAGTAATGCTTCAATATGTTTTAAGTGGTGGAACAAGTCAGTGAAGTGTAAAAGAACTGCAGGCATGTTTGCATCAGGGCGGCGGGCAGCAACTTTGTCTAAGGAAACCAATACACGGTAACATTAACCAATTAGCGAAAGAGCCAATTTTCAAATGCACCATAACCTGCCTGTACCAGTATGTTGGCCGCCGCAATTCCATCTGAGATGGTCCAACCCTGTTCCGAAAAAGCTTCCCCCAGCAGTCCTCCTTTGTGAATTTGATTTCATATACGTATACGTTTAAAGCTATACGTTGCCGCCAGCAAGCAGCATTCTTTTTCAGGCGCTAATCACATTTCGAACGGTACACAAACAGGTAATCACGCCTGTCTGTGTGCCTTTTGCTTTGGTACCTACCAAAGCAACCCCCGGCTATGCCGGGGAAAAAAATAGCTTACTGTGTAATATGTGTAAGTACATTGCAGAATATAATTATGCCATACGTTTAGCGAGCTTTTTTTGACAAGTTACCCATTAGACCCTTTAGCTTTGCGCCCCTGCCTTTCGGCAAGTTTGCCATTAGCATATATATATTTATTTTCCCTTGTTTGCCAAACGGGAGAGAGTAATCAAAACTTTAGAAAATCATTACGATTCAACCGTTTCGATGGAATCCACGATGCTGAACTTTGCAATCCGGCGCAGAGGAAGGCAGGTTGCAATCAGACAGGCCCCTATGGAAACCATGGCCGCCTGAAGGATTGGGAGTGTCGGGAAGGCTGTGAGGCTGATTTGATTCGTTGCAGCCGCGTTTACAAAGATCGTGCAAATATATCCGCTTACAGCGCCGATGATGCCTGCTATTATTCCGTAGTAGGCGCCCTCCCACAGAAAAGTCTTATATAAGCTTGCCGTACTCATTCCAATTGCCCGCTGCATTCCAATTTCGCTTAAACGGGTATGGATATTGGTATAGGTCGTATTGATAATGTTCAAAAGCCCGATCAATCCGATAAAGAGTATCAGCCCCCATGCAAGCAGCTTGATTTGCTGATAACTTTCTTCCAGCTGCTTGTCGGTATTCTGATAGGAAAGCCAGCGGCTGCCTGCCGTTTGACCGCAGATTTGCTTTATTTTTTGTTCCACTGCTTGTGTATCCGCTCCTTTTTCTAAAACCGGGTAGAGTTCTGAATAGGTGGTTTTTCCGGTCAGTTTGTCATAAACTATGTCAAACACCACCACTTGAACACCATTCACAAAGCCTTCGTTATCCAAACCGATAGAATTACAGTTCCCAAACACTTTCAGCTCAGTTTGGGCAACAGAAATCGTATCCCCAGCAGCAAAAGAAGATGATGATATTTGTTTTCCTTCATAAGACATCGCAATGGGGTTTTTAACTAAGCAGGCTTTTGCTTGCTTCAGCGTCTGTATTTCATCTTTGGTAAGAGAAGGCATCAGTGCTTTTAAGCGTTCCTCATCAACCCCTATGATTTGCAGTGTTTCGCTCGGTTGTAGTTTGAATCCTGTTTCGATAGGCAAAGTGCCATCTTCATCCTGCATATAAAGACTATACTTCAGGGTGTATACGAAAGAAACCCCTTCCTGCGATTTTAAACTCGCCACAACAGACGGCTCAAAACCGACCGAATCATTGGTAACAGAATAATTGCCCAGGTGGAGTTTTTGAACATCCTGGGAGGCGTCCAGTAATCCGGAAAAAGACTGAAGCGCCACAAATACCGTAATGCTCATTACCAAAGACAGAATTGTGATCGTGGTGCGGCCAACATTTCGTTTTAGGTTCAATCTTGCGTAAAATGCTTCAAAGTGACGAACAGGTTTTTCCTTTCGATTTTTTCTTTTCACTTTATTTGTTATTCCGTTCATAGCGACGGTCGGAGAGACTTTGGCGGCATAACGCGCCGCCGGCATGGCGGCAATGAAAGCAAATGCCAAAGTGATTGCTGCGCTAATAAGCAAAGGAAGCAATTTCCCGGTGCTATTCTGAGCAATGAGCGAGCCAAGTTCCTCTTTGTTTTGTACCATAAAAATCTCCGGCGAAAACAAGCTTGTGGCTGCTTTGGTAATTCCGTCGGCTGACAGTACACCTAAAACGGCACCAATCGGAATGCCTATAAGGCAAAGCAGGATAAGCTGCAGCGCAACTAGCCGGTATAGCTGCCCCTGCTGACCACCGATTGCCCGCAAGGTTCCATATTCCTTAATTCGTTTACTCACCGCGATTTTCAAGATGTTAAAGATAACAAGACCCGCCGCCAATAAAACCAACGTGCCAATCACGATACCGGTTATA
>JAYFPV010000001.1:0-2481 GCA_034927465.1 Lawsonibacter sp. | reverse complement strand
CGTCATAGTAGTTGGCCAGGCGGACCAGCATGTCGTCCAAATCACCGGTCTCCTCCCCGATTCCAACCATGTGATAGACTAGCGGCGGAAACAGGCCGCACCGGGCCAGCGTCTGGGACAACGGCTCACCCATCCCCACGTCGTCCTTGGCGTCCAGCAGCGCCTCCCGAAAAAAGACGTTGCTCATGGTGTTGGCTGTGATCTCCAACGCGTCAATCAGCGGGATGCCGGCGGCCAGCAGGGTGCTCAGGGTACGGGACATCCGGGCAGCGGCGGTTTTCACCGTCAGCTTGCCGAACACCGGCAGCTTCATCCCCAGCCGGCCCAGCAGATGCTGTCCGCGCGTGGTTTTCCTGGCATACCGAACCAGAAAGATCAGACCCACGATGCCCAGCAGCACCAGCCACCAGAAGTGCTGCATAAACCGGCTGGCGGCCAGGACAAATTTGGTGACGGCGGGCAGCTCTACCCCCAGGTCGGTGAGCATGCTTTCAAAGGTCGGAATGACAAAGGTCAGCAGAATCGTGACCACCACCGCGGCCACCACGCACACCACAATAGGGTAAATGGAAGCTTTTTTCACCATTCCCTTCAGCTTGGCATCCTTTTCAAAATGGTCGGCCATGCGGGAAAAGGAGACGTCCAGACTGCCCGATACCTCGCCAGAGGCAACCATGGTCACAAACAGCCCGGAAAAGACACCGGGATAGTCCCGCATCGACTCGGACAGCGAGGAGCCCGCCTGAATGGACATGCGGCAGCCGTTGATGGCCGCGGCCAGCAGTTTATTTTCCGTCTGTTCCCCTAGCATTTCCAGCGCGGCGGTCACCGTCACGCCGGCGGACACAATGCTGACGAACTGCCTGCAAAACACGGCCATATCCCGGGGCTTCGGTCTGCGTCGAAGAAACCCAATTTCGATGTTTTTCGACAATGCACCCGCTTCGATCAGCGAAACCAGAGTGCCGCCATCCTTCTTCAGCTGGACGGCCGCGGTGTCTCTGCTTTCGGCCTCCAGCGTGCCCTTGCGCTCTTTGCCGGAGGGCGACAATACAATATAACTAAAGGTGGCCAAACAATCACATCCAAATCATTGAGATGGGGCCGGACTGGAACTGGCGCAGACTGCCTGTGGGTCAGATCAGCCGCTTTGTCAGCGCGGCGCGGTCCTGGGAAAAAGCCATGGCATTCTCCCGGCTGATCTCACCGGCCTGGTACAGGTCCAGCAGCGCGTCATCCATGGTGCGCATTCCCAACTTTCGGTTGGTCTGCATGGTAGAGGGAATCTGGAAGGTTTTCCCCTCTCGAATGTGGTTGCGGACGGCGCTGTTGGCCAGCATGACCTCAATGGCCGCCACGCGGCCCTTGCCAGAGGCCTTTGGAATCAGCTGCTGAGAGACCACGCACTCCAGCACGTCGGCCAGCTGAGTGCGAATCTGCTGCTGCTGATAAGGCGGGAACACATCGATGATACGGTCGATGGTGTTGGCCGCCCCGATGGTGTGCAGCGTAGAAAATACCAGGTGGCCGGTTTCCGCCGCGGTGATGGCAATGGAAATGGTCTCCAGATCCCGCATCTCGCCCACCAAAATCACATCCGGGTCCTGCCGAAGGGCGGCGCGCAGGGCGCTGGCATAGTCATGAGAATCGCTGCCCATCTCCCGCTGGTTGACAATGGACTTCTGGTGCCGGTGGAGGTATTCGATGGGGTCCTCCAGCGTAATAACGTGGTGGGCATACTTTTGGTTGATGACATTAATCAGGGAGGCCAGGGTGGTGGATTTCCCGCTGCCGGTGGCGCCGGTGACCAGCACCAGGCCGCGCTTTTTGTCGCACATGCCGACCACGGCATCCGGAATTCCAAGCTCCTGCGGGGTTGGAATACGCAAATTTAAAACGCGGACCGCCATCGCCAGCGACCCGCGCTGACGAAAGACATTGATTCGAAAGCGTCCAACCTTTGGAGTGGAGTAGGCAAAATCCACCTCTCCACGCTCCTGCAGGATTTGTTTTTCTTTTTCATTCATGACACCGTCCGCCACAAAGCGTACATCGTCGGGTGTGCATTTTGTCTCGATCAGGGGGGTCAGTACGCCATCCACACGGATAGTAGGAGGGATCGCCACGCTCAGATGCATGTCAGAGGCACAGCGCTGCATGGCCAGCCCAATCAATTCTTCAAAATTTTGCATCATCCAGGACTCCTCTCTTCACATCACAAAACGGATCAGCCTTCGAAGGAGACCTTCAGCATCTCCTCCACCGTGGTCACGCCATCCTGCACATATTGGGCTGCGCTCATCCGCAGGGTGTGCATGCCCTGCTCCAGCGCTTTCGCCTTGATTTGCTCGGTGGATCCTTTAAGGGATATGATCTGCTTGAGTTCCGGAGTCATTTCCATAATTTCATACACGCCGATCCGGCCGTAAAAGCCGGTGTCCCCGCACAACGGGCAGCCGCAAGGGGTGTAGATGGTAACCT
>JAYFPV010000210.1:0-5763 GCA_034927465.1 Lawsonibacter sp. | reverse complement strand
GCGGTTCTTTCTGCCTGTGTGCTTGGCTCGCTTGCAGGCGGTATTTACGCGGCCCGGAACATCGGCAGACGAACGCTGCTTGTAGGGCTTGGCGTCGGGGCGGTACTGTTTCTTCTTCTGCTGACAGCAGGACTGCTGGCCTATGACAATGTGTCTTTGGAACAGGGTGGGGCAGGGATCCTGTGTGCCTGCCTTTGCGGCGGCGGACTTGCGGGAATTCTAAGCGGTACCGCGAAGAAAAAACGCAGAAGATGATTGAAATAATGGAAAGACTATGATATAATAAATTTAAATTATACGGGGCAAAAGGCCCTGTGATCATCAGGAGGAGATATACCAATGAAGCATATTCAGACTCTCAGTGGTGCCACTCTGAAGGCCAGCGCCGCCAAGGGCGGCTGCGGCGAGTGCCAGACTTCTTGCCAGTCTGCCTGCAAGACTTCCTGCACCGTAGCCAACCAGAAGTGCGAGAACCAGTAACATAAACAGCCAGCTTTTCAAAAGGGTAGGCATTTGCCTGCCCTTTTTCATGCTCCGCTGCATGGATGCGCTGCGCGGGGGAGCGGAAGCAAAAGAAAGGAATTTTTAATATGGTACATACCTTTACTGCCCTGGGCCAGTACTTGGCGGCGGATGTGAACAGCGGGGCGGTCCACGGGCTGGACAAGCTCAGCTATGATCTGCTCTCTTTGGTAGAGAGCCACATGGATCAGACACTGCCGGAGCAGCTGGCGGCCAGCCTGCCGCAATACGACGCAGCTGAGCTGGCGGAAGCGTGGCAGGAACTTCGTTCTCTGCAGGAGCAGGAGATGCTCTTTACCACCGACGAGTATATTGACGTCGAAAAGGCCATGGCGCTGCCCCGTCAGGCAGTGGTAAAGGCACTATGTCTTCATGTATCACACGACTGCAACCTGCGGTGTCGGTACTGCTTTGCCTCTACCGGTGACTTCGGCACCGGGCGTCGGATGACACTGGATGCTGAAACGGCCAAGAAGGCAATCGATTGGGTGGTTGACAAGTCCGGCAAGCGCCGCAACATCGAAGTGGACTTCTTTGGCGGCGAACCACTGATGGCAATGGATACGGTAAAGCAGACGGTGGAATATGCCAGGTCGCTGGAAGAAAAACACAACAAGTGCTTCCGCTTTACAATTACAACCAACGGGGTTCTGCTTGACGATGACAACATTGACTATATCAACCGTGAGATGTCCAATGTGGTTCTTTCCCTGGACGGCCGCCCTGATGTGAACGACCATATGCGTCAAACTGTGAACGGAAAAGGAAGCTATGACATCATTGTTCCTAAGTTTCAGAAGTTGGTGTCGGGTAGAGGGACAAAAGACTACTATGTCAGAGGAACCTTTACCAGAAACAACCTGGATTTTTCCGAAGATGTGATGCATCTAGCCTCGTTGGGCTTCCGGCACATATCGGTCGAGCCGGCCAGTGGCCCACCGGAGGATCTCTTTGCCATTCAAAAAGCAGATCTACCCAAGGTGGATGCGGAATATGAGAAGTTGGCCCTGGAGCTGATGGGACGAAAGGATCTGAACTTTTTTCACTTTAACGTGGATCTGGCTCAGGGTCCCTGCGTCATCAAACGGCTGCGGGGCTGTGGGGCCGGTTGCGAATATGTGGCCATCACGCCGGACGGCGACATCTACCCCTGCCATAAGTTTGTCGGGAAGGATGAGTATCGGATGGGCAGTGTATTTGACGGTTCCTTTGATATGGATATTTCGGGAAAATTTGCAGAACAGAATATCTATAGCCGTCCGGCTTGCCGCACATGTTGGGCCCGGTTTTACTGCAGCGGAGGCTGTTCGGCTTCTAACCTGCTTGTCAACGGCGACATAACAAAATCGAACGAGGTGGCCTGCGATATGGAGCGCAAGCGGTTGGAATGCGCAATTGCGCTGAATGCCATCGCCGCGGGCATGGAGCGGGAGGAGAATACGGATTGTAATAATACGGACTGTATTCAATGCGGTGCGTGCCAATAAGTTCTTGAAAATCAACATGTGGTAAAGCGAGGCAAAAAAAGACCTGCATTTAGCTTGAGAGGCTCGAAAAAACGGGCCTCTCTCTCTTTTACGTTACGAAGTTTACATAATTTTGTTGACATAAAGTATTGAGTAATTTGACAAAAGTGAGAAAAAGCCAGAAAAAGGCTTGCGAAACAGGAAAGTTAAAGCTATATTAAATATAACGCCTTCGCCTTGTATGTTCTGGTTTCAATTCTATTTCCAATTTTCCTTTCATAGGTTGTACCGAGGTGACAACTATGGGAAAGCGGGAACGGGAAAAATGGGACTTGCTGTCGGGGCAGTGTACTGTTCTGATTTTGCTGGGGACTCTGTTTTTGGCAGGCGGTGTGGCTGGATGCCTTTTTGCCGGATTTGCCGGTGGGGAGGGTGCCAAAGAATTGAGCCAATATCTGGCGGATTATTTATCTTTAGCACGAGATGGAACGGCGGCCCGCGCGTTTTGGCCAACAGTATGGGAACAGCTTCGCTATTTGGTCGTAGTGGTGGTCTTGGGATCCACGGTTCTTGGCGTGGTTGGGATCCCTCTTTTGTTTTGTGTGCGGGGATTTTTCTTTGCTTTTTCTGTGAGCTGTTTTTGCAGAGTGTTTGGCAGCGCGGGATTGATCCCTGCGCTGGTGCTGTTTGGGCTGCCGGCCCTTCTGTGGGGCCCCGCCCTCTTTTTAGCTGGATTTCAGGGTTTGTCCAGTTCTCAGCGTCTGCTGCGGCGTGGATCGGGAGAGGGGCGCAGTTCGGTCTTGTTTTCTCCTTCTTATTGTCTGTGTGTGGGCCTGTGCGGAGCTATGATCTTAGCTTGTGCCGGGGCGGAATATTTCGTAATTCCGGTTTTGCTCCGGGCGGCGTCCCGTGTGGTGTTGTGATCCTTGATTAGGGAGAGTTGGGTTGTGTCTGATTTGTTGTCCACCTATGAGGACTATCTGAAAATTGAAAAAGGTGCCTCGGCAAACACGGTCAGTTCTTACCTCCGGGACGTGCGCCAATTTCTCCACGGGATGGAGGGGCTGGACATTCCGCTGGCCGAGGTGTTGTCCCAGGATGTGGAGGAGTATGCCCATTCTTTGGTACGCAAGGGGAAATCTCCTGCCACGGTTACCCGGTCGGTGGCTTCCATCAAGTCGTTTTATAACTGCTTGATCGCTATGGGGAAGGTTGGACGCAATCCGGCTAAGGGAATTGCTCCGACCAAGGTGGAGCGAAAGCTGCCACAGATACTCACCAGCAAAGAAGTGGAGCTGTTTTTGGAACAGCCGGAGTGTATCGACCTGAAGGGATACCGGGATCGTGCCATGCTGGAGCTGCTCTACGCCACCGGAATTCGAGTCAGCGAACTGATTTCCCTGGATGTGGATGATTTGAATCTGCCCGGCGGCGTTCTCAAGTGTTACAGCAAGGGGAAAGAGCGTATTATTCCTCTGTATCCGGCAGCGATCCGGGCGCTCAGTGAGTACATATATAATATCCGGCCCCAGCTGGTGGAATCGCTGGATGAAACAGCTTTGTTCGTTAACATGAACGGCGAGCGGATGAGTCGGCAGGGGTTCTGGAAGCTGATCAAGTATTACCAAGAAAAGGCCGGGATCAAAAAGGACATTACCCCGCATACGCTGCGGCACTCATTTGCCGCCCATCTGCTGGAAAACGGCGCTGATTTGCGCTCCATTCAGGAGATGTTGGGCCATGCGGACATCTCATCCACCCAGATTTATTCTAAGCTTGTGAATCAGAAAATTAAGGACGTCTATTTAAAGGCACATCCAAGAGCCTGAAGCCGGGTCGTGCAGAACATAATCTAATTTTGTACCGAAATTGAAATTAGCTCGCAGAGTTTGCGCCGCGCACGGCGTGAACCAATTCAAATGATTTTTCCAGCAACCTATGGTCGGAGAAAATACATCCAGTCTCCGATTCCAGCGGTTGTCCTAGAATGCCGCAGCTTGACAGACTGGCGCTGCCATGATATAATACCAACCATCTAAAACAGAGACGGAGGCGGGAAGATGCGCAAAATCGCTTGCTGACACGCATGATAGAATGATTCGGGCCACCGAGTGTGGTCACGTTCTGTCATGCCGGTTGCAAGAGAAATGCGCACCGACTCCGGCTTTTATAGGGGATGGGGATCCGGTCTGTGCCGGGTGCCTGTGTCTGCCTGTCTGCCGCGAGAGGAGCCTTCCTCTTGCGGCATTTGCATTTGCACACCGTGCAGGAACCAAGGAATATTCTGCCCGGCGGATCAAAGCAGATGAAATATGGTCGAATGGCTGTTTTTCATGGCAGGAGGAATTAATATGTCACAAATTATCATTCAAAATCTTTCTTTTACCTATGAGGGAGATCACACCCCCGTGTTTCAGGGACTGAACCTTCATCTGGATACCAACTGGAAGCTGGGACTTTTGGGTCGAAACGGCCGCGGCAAGACCACCCTTTTGCGTCTGCTAGAGGGCAGTTTGGAGGGGCAGGGCGTGATTTCCTGCAGCGTGCCAAGGCGCTATTATCCCAAAATTGTTTGGGACCCGTCTCAGACGACACGGAGGGTCTTAAGCGAAGCCGCTCCGGACCGAGAGAACTGGCAGCTGATCCGGGAGCTGTCCCGGCTTGGTATGGGGGAAGAAGTGCTGGATCGGCCCTTTTCCACGCTGAGCGGTGGAGAACAGACGAAGGCTCTGCTGGCCGCCCTATTTCTTGACCATGGGGTCTGGCCAATACTGGATGAGCCGACCAATCATTTAGACGTCCGGGGCAGGGACCAGGTGGCAGAGTATCTTCAGGGACAGAACTGCGGCTTTCTGGTGGTGTCCCATGACCGTTCGTTTTTGGATCGCTGTGTGGACCACATTCTTGCCCTGAATCAAACCGGGCCGGAGCTGGTGCGCGGAAATTTTTCCACCTGGTTCCAGGAAAAAGAGGCTAGAGATCGGAGCGAGCTTGCCCAAAATGAAAAGTTGAAGGGAGAGATCAAACGCCTGCATCAATCGTCTCTGCGGACATCCGACTGGTCGGGGCAGGTGGAAGAAACCAAGTACGCCACTAAAAATTCCGGATTACGCCCGGATCGCGGCTATATCGGTCACAAATCGGCGAAAATGATGAAACGGGCCAAACACATCGAGGCGCGGCAGGAAAAAGCAGTTCAGGAGAAGGCTGCGTTGTTAAAGGACCTGGAGCGGGCGGATCCCTTGCGGCTGACTCCGGCGGTGCACCCCAGTCGGCGGCTGTTGGAGGGGAGAGACCTTTCCGTGGCCTTTGATGGAAGAACCGTGTGCAGCGGCATTTCATTTACCGTTTGCCAGGGGGATCGCATCTGCCTGAGCGGCGGAAACGGCAGTGGGAAGACCAGCCTGCTCCGCCTGTGCCTGGGGGAGCAAGCACCCGATTCCGGAAGCCTGTGGCGGGCCTCCGGGCTGAAGATTTCCTATGTACCGCAAAATGCGGATTTTTTAAGCGGAAGCCTTTTGAATTTGGCTGATGTACAGGGAATAGACTTGACGCGCTTCCTGACGATTCTGCGAAAGCTGGACTTCTCACGCGCACTTTTTGAACGCAGCATGGAGGAGTACAGCGCGGGCCATAAGAAAAAGGTCCTGCTGGCAGCCAGTCTGTGTCAAAGCGCCCACCTGTATGTGTGGGACGAACCACTGAACTATATCGACTTGTTTTCCAGAATGCAGATTGAGGAATTGCTGCTGGACGCTCCGATTACGCTGCTGTT
>JAYFPV010000172.1:0-18995 GCA_034927465.1 Lawsonibacter sp. | reverse complement strand
GCTGAATCTTGTCGGCATACTTGGAAAGCCGGAAGAAGTAAGCCTCCTCCTCAGCGTTCTGAACTTCACGGCCACAGTCGGGGCATTTTCCGTCCACCAGCTGGCTCTCGGTCCAGAAGGACTCGCAGGGCTTGCAGTACTTGCCCACATACTTGCCCTTGTAGATGTCCCCGCTGTCGTGCATCTTCTTGAAAATCTTCTGGATGGCCGACACATGGTAGTCGTCGGTGGTGCGGATAAAGCGGTCGTTGCTGATGTTCATCAGTTTCCAAAGATCCAGAATGCCTCCGGGGCCCCCCACGATGTTATCCACAAACTGCTGGGGCGTGACGCCGGCGGCCTTGGCCTTGTCCTCGATTTTCTGGCCGTGCTCGTCGGTGCCGGTCAAAAACAGCACGTCATAGCCGCACAGGCGCTTATACCGAGCCATGGCATCGGTGGCCACGGTGCAGTAGGTGTGGCCAATGTGCAGCTTGTCGCTGGGGTAATATATCGGGGTGGTAATATAATAACTTTTTTTCGGTTCCATTATTCAAATCTCCCTTGTATCAAGCTTCATTCCGGTTGTTCAGGGGTTTCTTGCTCCTGTGTCCCAAGGGGCATTCGGGCGTCTAATAGCCGTTTGGGCCACGGGGGACCAAACAGGTTGCGCAGCAGGGCCCACGAACCGGACAGAGACGACAGAGTAAAGGCCGCGGTGAGCATCATTTTGAAGGGACTGAGACCGTCGGCAAAAGAAATCAGTGCCAGGAAAACCCCCATCAAAGACCAAAAGGCCGCCGCACGGGGATGGGGATGGTCATGAAAAAAGGCTGCAACATAATACTGGGCCAACAGCAAAGCCGCAATAGCCGCCAGAGAAAAACAATAATCCATCAGAACCGGGTCGGTTCCGTGCGCCAGATGGGTGGCAAACAGCCACGCCAGGGCAGATAGAGGCGGAAAGACAGCCAGCAGGGAGCAGGAGGGGGCGAACGTTCCGCCATAAGCCCCTTTGCCAACGATCAGGGTGGCCGGTCCGGCTGCGAACGAGAAAAGAGCGCCCAGTATCAGGGCGATTGGGTAGGTGAGCAGGTTGGTTTCCGAATCGGCACGCCACAGAGCCAGCTGGGCCGTTCCCTCCAGTATGCCCAGCACACCCGCCCCCATAAACAGCAGGGCCGAGGCGGTCATCCCAGTCATATAGAGGGTGGAAGGGCAGCGGAAGGCAGACAGAGGATCCCCCGACCCGTGGGCGGGGCGAAGGATCAGCAGAAAGATCAGAATCAGCACCGCCGTCAGGATAGTCAGAAGAAAAATAGAAGGATGGCCGTGTGTGAACAGCTGGGTGTCGGGATCGTAACTCGCAGTCCACTGCCACAGCCGCAGCCCAAAGCCGAGACCGCCGCCAACCACCGCCAGTCCGGACAAAAGAGAGTTGTTTCGCATGATCAGAAAAATCTCCTTAATAAATAGAGATTGAATCTACAATAGCCATTAGCATATACCAGTTTTTGAGAAAAATCAAGCAATTGGGGCTGCTTTTCCCTTGGGAGACAAGGCAGCTACGAAAAGAAAGCCGTCTGAAAAGAAAAAGAAGGAAGGCGGGAGCGGCGTTTCCAAACCGCCCCCGAAAGAAACCTATTCAGGCACCCGGAAGCTGCCAGAGCAACGGGTCGTTATTTCATCAGAGGCCAGCCACCGGAACTGCCAGTCCCGCCGGAACGACCGGAGTTGTTTATCCCCTTCTTGCCGAACTGGAACCAAAGAGCCAGAAGCAGCATGACCAGGCCGGCGAGGGTTGCAAGGCCGGAGAGAAAATCGGACAGCATGCCGTTGCTGTACAGCACCTGACAGACCGCCAGAAAAATCAGGTCGCCGAACATCAGGTTTCGGGCAGTGGGATTCATCCGCTTCCGGGCCCGGTCCTTCTCGTCGGCCAGTGTGGCGGCCTGAGAGCGGGTGCGCTCGGCGGCGGTGGAGTTGGAGTGGCGCTTTTTCTTTTTGCTCATACACATTCTCCTTTTTGAATAGTGCCGCCCCCCACAACCAGATCGCCGTCGTACAGGACCACGGCCTGGCCGGGGGTGATAGCCCGCTGGGGCTGATCAAAGGTGACCCGGACCGTGTCCGGACCGGTCTGTTCCACCGTGCAGGGCTGCTCTGCCATGCGGTAGCGTACCTTGGCCCGCAGCCGCATGGGGGCAGTCAGGCGGTCAAATGGGATCCAATTGAAATCAGACGCAAGCAAATCACGGGAAAACAAGCGGTCGTTGCCCGAAAGAACCACCGTGTTTTCCGGGGGATGGACCTCTTTCACATAGAGCCGCCCGTGGTTGGAGGAAACCCCAAGCCCCCGGCGCTGGCCCACGGTATAACCCACAATTCCGTCATGGATTCCAAGCTGATTGCCTGCCTCATCCAAAAAAGGGCCGGGCGGATACGTTTGTCCTGTATAGCGGCGGAGAAAGGCAGCATAGTCTCCGTCCGGGACAAAGCAGATGTCCTGGCTCTCCCGCTTGCGGGCGTTGATAAAACCCTGCTGGGCGGCGATGGCCCGAATCTCCTCCTTGGACAGGCTGCCCAAAGGGAACAGGCTGTGGGAAAGCTGATCCTGGGTCAGGTTGTACAGTACATAGCTTTGATCCTTTTCCGGGTGGGCGGCCTTTCGCAGCAGCCAGCGGCCCGAAGCGGGGTCTGCCTCCAGACGGACATAGTGTCCGGTGGACACCTTGTCCCGATCCAGCTCTTTGCAGCGCTGAAGGAGGGAGCCAAACTTGAGATAACGATTACAGTCGATGCAGGGATTTGGGGTTTCGCCCCGCTCATAGGCTTGGGCAAAGCGATCTATGACCTGGGTATGAAATTGGCAGGAGAAGTTGAACACATAGTGGGGAAATCCAAGCTGCCTGGCAACGGCCCGGGCGTCCTCCACGTCGTCCAGGGAGCAGCAGGAACTCTCCCCTTCGATGCCGACGTCTCCATTGTCAAACAGCTTCATTGTGATGCCGATGAGGTCGTGCCCCGCCTCTTTCAGTAGCCAAGCGGCAGCAGAGCTGTCTACCCCACCGCTCATGGCCACGGCAATTTTTGCGCACATTGGGAGGATGCCTCCGGTTCTGGGGTAGGATGTGCGGACTACAATCCAAAGCATACCATATTTTGCGGTTCCGGCGTAGCCGGAAGCAAAACGGCTTTTGATTAACGTATACTATGTCATGTTTTCCGGTTGCCCGCAAAGCGGACGAAGAAAATGACTTAAATCAAACGTATACGAACCATTTTGCGGTTAGTATACCATACTTTATGGCCTCGGGCAACCAAAATAGCCGGAAAGACGAGAAAATGGCCGGTTTGTAATCATTTTTACAAGTAAAATACATATTGTATTTTTCAAAATTTAAGTGCGAAAAAGACACAATATATTGTGGACAAATGGAACGCGCTGTGGTATAATTTCGACCTAAAGCTGTTCGGCGCTTTGCGCTGATTGAGGGAAATTTCAGTACATAGGAGAGGGGAATCCGCCATGAAAGTCATCAAACGCGATGGGACCATCGTGGATTACGACAGCAATAAGATTGTGACCGCCATTGAGAAAGCCAACGCCGAGGTGCCCCAGGAGGAGCGTTTGAGCCGGGACCGCATCGATACCATCATCGCCCGCATTGAGGGGACGAAGCGGCAGCGGGTCCTGGTGGAAGATATTCAGGACCTGGTAGAGCAGGGTCTGGTGGCGGAGAACAAGTTTCATCTGGCCAAAACCTATATTATCTACCGCTATAACCGGGCCCTGGTCCGAAAGCAGAACACCACCGACGAGTCGATTCTGTCGCTGCTGCGCAACGAAAACAAGGAGCTGGCCGAGGAGAACTCCAACAAGAACACCATGATTGCCGCCACCCAGCGGGATTATATTGCCGGTGAGGTGAGCCGGGACCTGACCCGCCGCATTCTTTTGCCCGAGCATATTTCAAAGGCCCACGACGAGGGGACCATCCACTTCCACGACGCCGATTATTTCATCCAGCCTATCTTCAACTGCTGCCTGATCAACGTGGGAGATATGCTGGACAACGGCACCGTGATGAACGGCAAGCTGATCGAGTCGCCAAAAAGCTTTCAGGTGGCCTGCACCGTGGTCACCCAGATTATTGCCTGCGTGGCCTCCAACCAGTACGGCGGCCAGAGCGTGGACCTGTGCCACCTGGGCAAATACCTGCGCCGCAGCCGGGAGAAATTTAAAAAACACATCACATATGAATGCGCCGGGCAGGTGGACGACGCCACGCTGGAGCGGCTGGTGAATGACCGGGTGAAGGACGAGCTGAAGTCTGGAGTCCAGACCATTCAGTATCAGATCAACACCCTGATGACCACCAACGGTCAGTCCCCATTCGTGACCCTATTTCTCAACCTGCAGGAGGGTGACCCTTACATCGAGGAAAACGCCATGATCATCGAGGAGGTGCTGCGCCAGCGCTTGGAGGGTATCAAGAACGAAGCGGGCGCTTACATCACCCCCGCTTTCCCCAAGCTGGTCTATGTCCTGGACGAACACAACAGCCTCAGGGGCGGCAAGTATGATTCCATTACAGAGCTTGCCGTGAAATGCTCCGCCAAGCGGATGTACCCCGATTATATCTCTGCCAAGAAGATGCGGGAGAACTATGAGGGGAATGTGTTCTCTCCCATGGGCTGCCGTTCCTTCCTGTCCCCCTGGAAGGACGAGGACGGGAACTACAAGTTCGAGGGGCGGTTCAACCAGGGTGTGGTTTCTCTCAACCTGCCTCAGATCGGCATTCTGGCCCACGGCAGCGAGGAGAAATTCTGGGAACTGATGGAGGACCGGCTGAAGCTGTGCTTCGAGGCGATCATGTGCCGTCACAACGCGTTAAAAAACGTGCGGTCTGACTCTTCCCCCATTCACTGGCAGTACGGAGCCATTGCCCGCCTGCCCAAGGGGGCGCCCATTGAGCCGCTGCTGTACGGAGGCTACTCCTCCATCTCGCTGGGCTATATCGGCCTGTACGAGGTGACCAAGCTGGTGAAAGGCTGCTCCCATACCCAGCCCGGCGGCACGGAGTTTGCCCTGAAGGTGATGAACCGGCTGCGCCGCGCTTGCGACGACTGGAGGAAGGAGACCAATATCGGCTTCGCCCTGTACGGTACCCCGGCCGAATCTCTGTGCTATCGGTTCGCGCGGATCGACAAGGAGCGCTTTGGCACAATCCCCGATGTAACGGATAAGGGCTATTATACAAACAGCTATCACGTGGACGTGCGGGAGCACATCGATGCCTTTGAAAAATTCACCTTCGAGTCTCAGTTCCAGAAGATCTCTACCGGCGGCTGCATCTCCTATGTGGAGATTCCCAACATGCGCCACAATCTGGAGGCCATGGAGGATGTGGTGCGGTTTATCTACGACAACATTCAGTATGCCGAATTCAACACCAAGAGCGACTACTGCCACGTGTGCGGCTACGACGGAGAAATTATCATCAACGACGACAACCAGTGGGAGTGCCCCGTCTGCCACAACAAGGACCACGCCAAGATGAATGTCACTCGCCGTACCTGCGGCTATCTGGGGGAGAACTATTGGAACGTGGGCAAAACCAAGGAGATCAAATCCCGGGTGCTGCACCTGTGAGACAGAGAAGTAAGGATGTGCCTGCATGAACTACGCCGACATTCGTCCCATCGACGTGGCCAACGGTCCCGGGGTGCGTGTCTCCCTGTTCGTGTCCGGCTGCAGTCACCACTGCGAAGGGTGCTTCAACCCGGAGACCTGGGCGTTTGACTACGGCCGCCCGTTTGGGGAAGAGCAGGAAGAAAACATTCTGGTTCTCTTGAACCGGAGCTATATCCACGGGCTGTCCCTACTTGGTGGCGAGCCCTTTGAGCCGCAAAACCAGGAGCCGGTGCTTCGGCTGGCCCGGCGTGTCCGCGAGAAGTTTCCGAACAAGGATATCTGGTGCTACTCCGGGTATCAGTTTGAGGAGCTGCTGGCCGGAACCGTGGGGAGCCACAGCCGGGTCCTGCTGCAGGAACTGGATGTACTGGTAGACGGCCCCTTTATCCTGGAACAGAAGAGTCTGTCTCTGCGGTTTCGTGGCTCGGGAAACCAGAGACTGATTGACGTACCCGCCTCTCTGCACGAAGGAAATGTGGTACTTTGGGATAACTAAAAGGAGTGAAAGCCCCTTATATTCCGATTTGGAATCGGAATATCAGGGGCTTTTCGACTGCCTCACACACGGACCGAAAGGGGCGGGCCGTCCAGGTCAATCACTAGGTCGGCCTGGGCCAGCACATCTGCTTCGTGACTGACCAAGAGAATGGAGAGATGCTGCTGTTTCAGCCGGGCCATGATACGCCCCGCCCGGTCGGGGTCTACTCCGGAAAAAGGTTCGTCCAGCAGATACAGCGCTCCGCCCAGCGCCAGGCACCGGGCAAGGGCCAGCCGCCGCTGCATGCCCCCGGACAGAGCGGTGGGGTAGGCGTGTTCCTCTCCGGTCAGCTCCACCAGATCAAGCCAGCGGGAAGCCCACCCCTTCCGATTTCCGGGCATCACATCGGTGAGGTGCTGTCCAGCCGTCCGCCAGGGCAGCAGGCGGTTTTCCTGAAACAAAAAAGCGGTCTCCCTCGGGGTGATGCCGGTGATCCGCCCGGACTGAGGAGATTCCAGTCCGGCCAGCACCCGAAGCAGGGTGGTTTTGCCGCACCCAGAGGGGCCCCGCAGAGCGGTGATGCCGGAGGAGGGGACCAAGAGGGAGAAGTCGTGCAAGACCGCTTTCCCATCAAAAGATAAGGTCAGGTGTTCGGCAACAATCACGGCGTCCACCCCCTGCTCCAGCGGTTCAATACCAGTCGCAGCAGCCCTTCCAGCAGCAGAGACAACATGACCACCACCGCCGTCCAGGCGAACAGATCGGGCACCTCCAGATACAGCTTGGTGTTATAAATTTGGGTGCCAATGGCGTTGCGTGGGGTACACAGTACCTCGGCCGCCACCCCAGACTTCCAGGCAAGCCCCATGGCGGTGGTGATGGCGGAGAGAAAATAAGGGCGGAGAGATGGAAAATAGATCAACGTTACAGTCTTTGGGACGGAATAGCGGTAGGCCCGTGCCAGCTCCAGCAGTTGGGGGTCCGTCTCCCCAATGCCGCGGGACAGGTTGGCCCAAACGACGGGCAGGACCATCAGAGCAGAGATGACGGACGCAACAAAGCTCCGATCCGTCCACAGCAGAACCAGTAGAATGAAGGAGGCCACAGGAGTGGCTCGAATGACCCGGATGGGGCCGGACAGCAGCCGGTTGCACCAGGGGGACAGGCAGGTGAGCACTGCCAGAACAGCGCCAAGAAGGGTTCCGACTCCCATGCCGACCAAAATCCGGAGCAGAGAAGCCAAAACAGTTTTCCAAAAAAGTGAGGCGCTCGCCAGCCGGAGCAGGGCTGCCAGCACAGTGGCGGGGTAGGGAAGGAGCAGCTCATTTCCGCGGCCTTGCACGCGGAACTCCACCAGCCAGGCCCCAAGCTGCCAAGCCCCCAGCCAAAAGGCAGGGGGCAGCAGCAGGTGAATGAGGTTGTACGGTCGGTTACCCGACCCCATAGTAGAAGGAGTCATAGGGCATGGAGCCGCCGATTGCGGCAGGGTTGGCCTGGAACAGCACCTGATAATACTCTTCCAGCACGTCTTTCATGTCGTCCCCGGCGAGGAAAGTCAGGTTGCACTGAGGGATGGCGGAGGCGGCAATTTTCTCGTTGGGCGTAATCTCAAACTGGGCGACCAGCTTGGCAGCCGCTTCCAAATTGGCCGGGTCGCTCATATAGGCAATGGAGGCCTGATACTGGGAGAGAAAGTCGGCCACCGCCTGAGGATTGGCCTCAATAAACTCCGTGCGGGCCACCACGCAGCCCATGGGCAGAGAGCCCTGATCCAGCTTGTCCCACTCCTCAGACAGAGAGACGGCTTGGCGCACCTTGGTATCCTGGAGCATCAGCGCGGTGGCTGCGGGAACCGGAAGCATGCAGATGGCTTTCTCCGAAGAGGTCATCTTTGCAGTGATCTCCTGGGCGGTGAGCCACTGAACGTCCACCTGAGCGGGATCCACCTTGTTCTGGGTCAGCAGGTAGTTGAGCACATACTCCGGGTTGGCTCCCTGACCGGTGGCATAGAGGGTCTTGCCCTTCAGGTCGGCGATGGAATGGACGGTGTCCCCTTTCTCCAGTATATAGAGCACGCCCAGCGTGTTGATGGCCAGCACCTGAATGCCCCCATTGGTCTTGGCGGCCAGGTTAGCGGCTACATTGGTGGCCACGGCGGCGATGTCGGTGCTTCCGTTGATCAGGGCGGTGGTCACCTCATCATTGGCAGAGGCCACCGTGACGTCATAGGTTGGAGCGGAGCTGCCCGCATTGTCAGCCAGCAGCTTGGCCGCGCCCACTCCGGTGGGGCCGCTGAGAACGGTGAAGTGAACCGCGTCGGCATTTGTGGGCTGGGAGATGCCGGATGAGGAGTTGGAAGAACTTGAGGCGGAACCGGAGGCCGACCCGGAAGAGGCAGAGGAATTGGAACTTGAATTTTTAGGGCCGCAACCGGACAGGAGAGACAGGGCCAGAGCGGCTGCCAACAGCAGAGACAGGTTTCGTTTCATATAACAATCATCCTTTCACAAGAAGGGCTACAGTGCACCCTCCAGAGCAGATACGTTCGGGATGGAGATGGTCTTGCCCTGGCGGACGATGAGACCGCTCTCCTCTAGGACGTCAAAGGCCCGGTACAGAGAGGCCCGGCTGATCCCAAGCCGCTGAGCCAGATTGACGGCCGGACAGGTGACGGTTCCGGACTGGCCGTTGGCCAGGAGATAGCGAGCCAGCTTTCCCTCGGCTCCGGACTGGGCCAGGGATTGAAGACG
Organism: Lawsonibacter sp.; assembly: GCA_034927465.1. Classification (GTDB taxonomy): domain Bacteria; phylum Bacillota; class Clostridia; order Oscillospirales; family Oscillospiraceae; genus Lawsonibacter. Next base: position 10,090 of record JAYFPV010000172.1, on the reverse strand, counting down.
CCCGGACAAAAACCGGATGCGGCCGGTGAGATAGCGCAGATAGTTTTCCCGGATCAAAGGTTCTTCCGCCAAAAGCCGGTCCACCAGCGCCTGGTCCAGAAGCAGACAGCGGCTGGACCGTCTGGCCGTGATGGTGGTGGCAAACTCCGGGGCGTCGCTGTACAGCGCGGCGGCGCCGAACAGTTCCCCCGGCTCCAAGCGGCTGATGGTCAGTGTCCCTTTGGTCACCTGAAGCTGGCCGGACAAAAGTACCCCAAGACAGCGGCGGAAATGCTGGGGACTGTACACGGTTTGCCCGGAGGAAAAGCGGGACAAGCTGGCCCCATTGGCCTCGGTCACCCGATGCAGCAGCTCTTCCGTAGCTCTCCGCAGCAGGGGGCATCCGCTTAAGAAAGTCTGCTCCACGATGGAGAGCGTCAGAACAACCACCCCCAAAACTGTCTTATTTAAGACAAAAATATTGTATAACAGGGGGTGAAAAAAGTCAACCCCGACCGCAAGGCAGCGGTCGGAGTATATGAGTAGGTTTGTGGGAGCTGGAATAGGGGACCCTATTCCTCTGCCTGAATGGTGGCCCGGTGCTCGAAGTAGCCGTCGGCGCAGTAGATGGCGGCAACGGGATTATGGCCGGTGACCCGATCCTTGGCCACCAGGGTGGTGACAGGAGCCTCGGAATATTTGTAAAACAGGGAATCATGGCCAACGCACAGACCCAGACAGATGTTGAATTGAGTCTTGGCCTGGTTGAGCAGCTGAGCCTGGGCAATGGGGTTGCACATGGCTTCACCCAGAAGCTGGGTCTGGATGGGACTGCACATGACATCGTGGGCGCCGGAAGGAAAGGTCATCTCTGCTGTGACGCCGGCACTGGATTTTGAAATCCCGCCCGCTTTACACACCACAGAAACAACTTCAAAGCCCTGTTTGCGCAGCAGACGGGCCACAATGGCTGCTTCCTTGTGCAGGCCGACGCAAAAGGCAATGCCCAGGCGGGTGTAGTTCATCCGGCTGGCAAATTCGGCAATCTCCCGCAGTCGGGGCCAACGGCAGTAGCCAAGGGCCTCAATAGCGGTGCTGGTGAGGAAAAAGTCGCGGTTTTCCGGTTTTTGGTACTCCGCCAGTACTTGATCAAAATAGGCCTGATCACGCATGGGGCAATTTTTGGGCATCTTCTCCAACTCACCGGACAAACAGGCAACCACGGTGCAGTCCGCGCAGGTAAACACGATACAAGGCTCCTTCCAATTCCAAAATTCCGTTATTGTTCCGCCAGATAGGCGGCGGGGCCGGATTGATACAGATCGCCGCCATGGGCATCCAAAATGACAGTGAGGGGAAAATCTTGAACCTCAAGCCGACGAACGGCCTCGCAGCCCAGATCCTCCCAGCAGATCATCTCCAGCGACCGGACGCTGGCTGCCATGAGGGCTCCCGCTCCCCCCAGAGCGGCCAGATACACCGCTCCGTTGCGCGCCACGGCATCTTTAACGGCTTGGTTTCGGGCCCCTTTTCCGATCATGACGGACAGGCCAAGATCCAGTAGACGGGGAGAGTACGCGTCCATCCGCCCGCTGGTGGTGGGGCCGGCCGAGCCAATGATCTCGCCGGGGCGCTCGGGCGTGGGCCCCACATAATAGATGGCGGAGCCTTCCAGGGGAAAGGGCAGGGGAGAACCGGCGTCCAGCAATTCGGTCAAGCGCTTGTGGGCGGCGTCCCGGGCGGTGTACACCGTGCCGGACAGTAACACAGTATCGCCCGCTATCAGGGGAGCGAGCTGTTCACGGGTAACGGGAGTGGTCAGTTTGTATTGCATCAAATGCCCCTCCTTACAGGTTGGCCGCGGCCCGGCGGGTCACATGGCAGCTGACGTTGACGGCCACAGGCAAGCTTGCCACATGGGTGGGGGCCGCGTCGATGGAAACGCCCAGACAGGTGGTCTTTCCGCCAAAGCCCTGGGGGCCGATGCCCAGTGCGTTGATTTCGGTTAGCAGCTCCTGCTCCAGATCCGCATAAAAGGGGTCTGGGTTGGGCTGGGTCAGGGGGCGCAGCAGGGCGTGTTTGGCCAGATAGGCCACTTTGTCAAAGGAGCCGCCGACGCCCACACCCAGTACAATGGGAGGGCAGGGATTGGGGCCGGCCAGACGCACCGTCTCCACCACAAACTGTTTCACGCCGCCCACGCCGTCGGCGGGCTTGAGCATACCAAGCCGGCTCATATTTTCCGAACCGAAGCCCTTGGGGGCCACGGTAATGGAACAGCCGTCCCCGGGGACCAGACGGACGGTAATGGCGGCCGGTGTATTGTCCTCGGTATTGACACGCCGCAGCGGGTCGCCGACGATGGATTTGCGCAGGTACCCCTCGCCATAGCCGCGGCGAACCCCCTCGTGGATGGCCGCTTCAAAGCTGCCCTCGATGTGGACGTCCTGTCCCAGTTCCACAAAGACGCAGGCCATTCCGGTGTCCTGGCAGATAGGCAGATGTTTCTCACCGGCCAGTTCCATGTTATCCCATAGCAGGTTCAGCGTCTCCTTGGCCAGCGGCCAGGGTTCCTCCTGCCGAGTTCGGTCCAGCGCGGCCACAATGTCATCGGGCAGTTTGGTGTTGGCCTGGATGCACAGCCCCGCCACGGCATTGGAAATAGCGGCGGCCTGAATGGTTCGCATAAAAACCCTCCTCACGTTCGATTGAAGCTCTTTTGCTCGATTGTATCACGGGGAACAGCCGGTTGCAATGCGGATTCTGGATAAAATCGGCAGGCTGACCATATGCGGCCCGCCTGCCGAATCTCAGATCAGCGCGGTATAAACCGCCCCGATCAGCAGGGCGGGGAGCATGTTGGCTACCCGAAATTTGGTACCGAAGGCCAGATTGACGCCCACACAGAAAATCAAGATGGAACCTAAAAAAGACAAATTGGTGATGACCGCCGGGCTGAACAGGGGAGCGAGCAGTCCCGCGCACAAGGTTACGCTGCCCTGCAGTACCCCAACGGGCAGAGCGGAAAAAATGGCCCCTTTTCCATAAGTAGAAGCGAAAATCATCACGATGAGAAAGTCCAGAATCGACTTGGTAAACAAGGTGGAGGGGTCGCCGGAAAGCCCGTCCTGAATGGAGCCAACAATGGCCATGGCCCCAATGCACACGGTCAGGGAGGCAGTGACAAACCCCTGGATGAACTGGCTGTCCTCGCCCCGGGTGGCCTTCTTCTTTAGCCAGGCCCCCAGCTGCTCCAGTTTGCCGTCGAAGTCCAGCCACTCGCCCAAGAGTGTTCCAAAGGAAAGGGATACAATCATGCCCAGCGTCTCCCGGATGGAAACCCCGGACAGAACACCGTTCTTGACTGTCAGCAGCCCGGGCAGAGCCCCGGAAACTCCGATAAACAGGGTGCACAGACCCAAAGACTTGGGAATGGCCTGTTGATAGCGCTCCTTCAAACCTCCCTTGAACAGCAGACCGATGCAGCCGCCAACGAGAATGGCAGCCACGTTGGCAATGGTACCCATGCCGATCACAAAACCACCTCAAATCCGGACGCAGTCCGGAAATACTTGCACACTGGGTTCATAATGCGTAGGTTTTAATTATATCCTCTGTCTGTTTTCTTGTCAAATTGTGGGGCAGGGGCGGACTATGTCCGCCCCTGCGTGAACCTGCCGAAAGAACCACGATCCAAAGGAATTCGGAGGGAAGGATGATTTGGAAGGGAACCGTCAGGGGTTCCCTTCCATGTTCAATCAACACGAATTTGAAAACATAAATTTCCAAATTCGCCCCAGCCTGTCTAAAAAATCCCTTCGCTTTTTTGGACAGGTTGGGGCGGGGGCGGACTATGTCCGCCCCCGCCCCAAGGAGAAGAAAAGAATCAGCGCTGCTTTTTGGCTTCCAGATAATCGTTGAGTTCGGCGTTTCGAATATCGGTGATGAACATGTGTCCAGGTGCGTGAGTGATGACAATGGGGGGCTTGGCATGCTCCACGGCGGCCTGGGGCGTGACGCCGCAGGGCCAGAATACGGGGATTTCCCCCTCATAGATGTCCACGGCTTCGCCATAGTCTGGTTTCATCACGTCGGTCACACCGATCTCGGCCGGGTCGCCCATGTGAATGGGAGCTCCGTGGACGTTAGGCATGTTCACGGTGATGTCATAGGCTTTTTGGGCGTTTTCCGGGGTCATGGGGCGCATGGAGCACACCATGGGGCCTTCGAAAGGGCCGGCCTTGACGGTTTGAATGTTGATTTTGTACATGGGTACGTTGCGGCCCTGTGTGATGTGGCGCACCTCAATCCCGGCGGCAATCAGGGCTTCTTCAAAGGAGAAGGAGCAGCCGATGAGGAAGCCAACATACCCCTCCTTCCAGTAGTCCGAGGCGTCGGTTAACTCCTTGGTGAACACGCCGTTTTCATAAACGCGGTACCGCGGAATATCGGTGACAAGATTGCCGCCCTCACCCATGTCGTGGGTGTCCGGGGTGCCTTTAACGACTTCTAAAATGGGGCAGGGGAAGGGGTTGCGCTTGGCGTATTCCGCAAAGTCGGCGGCATAGTCTGGAGGCAGGATGACCAGATTGGCCTGGGCGTAGCCCCGGCACATGCCGGCGGTGGGGAAATCAATCTCACCGGCACGGATCAGAGCCCGCACCTCGGCAGGAGTTTTGTGTATGTAAGGGGTAATATCAAACGCCATGAACAATTCCTCCTTTTGCATTTGGTGATCAGATAGAAATCAGAGGTCAATGGCGGCGCGCAGCGTTTTCATGGCGGCGCGCTGGGCCAGCAGGGCCTCTTGCGCAAAGGCAATGGAAACCGGGTAGAATCGAACCTTATCGCCAGCCTTTAGCTGGGCCAGAATGCGGAAGTCCACCGAAATCACGTTTGCGATCTTGGTGTACCCGCCGGTGGTTTGGCGGTCGGCCAGCATCAGAATCGGCTTGCCGGCCGAAGGGATTTGGATGGCTCCGAAGGAGATGCCGTCGGAGATGATATCGCCGCCGTCTTTGTGCTGAATGACGGGGCCTTCCAGCCGACAGCCCATGCGGTCAAATTCCGGGGTGACGGTGTAGGTCTGGCCCAGGAAGGTGTCCAGACCATCCTTGGTGAAATAATCGTCCTGCGGTCCCAAAATGACACGCAGAATATATTCGGGGCGGGGCACAAACTCGGGAGAGAGGAAGCGGATGTTTAAATTCTTTAGTTCGGTTTTGGGTGCACGGAAGGGGATCACATCTCCCTTTTCCAGCTTGCGGCCTTGGAACCCGCCGATTTTGGCCTTTATGTAGGTGGAGCGGCTGCCCATAACCAGCGGAATGTTCAGTCCGCCTGCAAAGGCAAGAAAGGCCCGGCAGCCCTGTTTGGGTGCAGTGAAGCGGAGCACCTGTCCGGCTTCCACCTTGATAGCCCGGTAGGATAGGATGGGCTGGCCGTCTAGGGTGGGGCCGAGGTCACCGCCGGTGATGGCGATGCAGGTGCCCTGGTTAAACTGGAGGTGGGGGCCCATCATGGTGCATTCCAGCACAGCCTCCCCCTCCTCGTTGCCCACCAGAATGTTGGCGATAGCGGTGGAGCGGGGATCCATGACGCCGGAAACCGAGACGCCGAACTGCTGATAACCGATCCGGCCCAGATCCTGAACCGTGGTCAGCAGGCCTGGATTCAATACGGTGACACTCATTTCTCCGCCTCCTGTCTGGGGTAGCGCTGGCAGACATAGGTGCCCGCAGACTCCTGCGCTGCAATTTGGTCGTACTCCTGTTGGTCAATGGCACGGAACTTGATATACTGACCGGCCTGGGGCAGGATGGGGGTTTGCCGGACAGGGTCGTACATATGCACGGGAGTGCGCCCGATCAGCTGCCAGCCGCCCGGTGAGTCGATGGGATAAACCCCCGTTTGACTTCCGGCAATGCCCACCGAGCCCGCGGGAATCTTCACCCTGGGTGTCTTCAGACGCGGGGTTGCAATCGTGTCGCTCATTCCGCCCAGATACGTAAAGCCGGGAGTAAAGCCCAGCATGTAGATGAGGTATTCGGTGGAGGTGTGGATCCGGATAACCTCCTCCGGGGTTTTTTCGTTATGCTGGGCCACAAAGTCCAGGTCGGGGCCCATTTCTCCACCATAGAGAACAGGGATCTCCAGTACCTCAGAGGGCGGGATCTGGATCTGATCCAATTGCACCAAAAGACTTGTGAGTTTTTTGACCAAGAGGGTATATAGGATCACGCTGGGGTCATAGTGGACGGTCAGAGAGCGGTAGGTGGGCACCGTCTCCACAATGCCGGGAATCTTGCTGTTCTGCAAGGCGATATTGAAGGCCCGAATCTGGGCATTGATGGATGTGCTGATCTCGTTGCCAAACTCCACGGTCAGCGAGGTGTCGCCAGTCAGCAGAAATCTTATTTCAGCCATAACAGGCTCCTTTCAGAAGGAATGCGCGGCCGAATCGGGATGGCCGGTCCGGCCGCGGGTCGGAAGCGGGGATTAGATTAACTGGCCCAAGTTGCCAAGGAAGGTGGTAATGCCCAAATAAGCGGCCAAGCAGACTACAACGATACCCAGCACGATAAGCCAAGTGGGGTGCCGATAGGTTTCTCCCACGATTTTTTTGTTGCGGCTGGCGATAAGGATAATCCCAAGAGAGATGGGGAGGATCAAGCCGTTCAGGGCGCCCACAAAGATCAAGACCTTCGCGGGGCTGCCAACCAAAGTCATAACCAGGGTGGAAAACGCGATGAAGCCGACGATGAACCACTTTTCGTTCTTCATGATAAAGGGATGCAGTGTCTTCAGGAAAGAAACGGAGGTGTAAGCTGCGCCCACGACAGAGGTGGTGCCGGCAGCAAACAGTGCCAAGCCGAACAGACGATAGCCCAAATTGCCGGCCGCCAGACGGAAGGCCTCGGCGGCGGGATTGCTGGCGCTGATAATAGCCGTTGCGTTTTCCTTCACCACCGCAGTACCGGCAGTACACACACCCAGAACGGCCAGGAACAGCAGAATGCGCACAGTGCCGGAGACAGAGATTCCGGTTAGAACGGACTTGCGGAAGTGTTTGACGTCCTGGACGCCGCCGTAGCCGGCGTCCAGCAGCCGGTGGGCGCCGGAGAAGGTGATGTATCCGCCGCAGGAGCCGCCCAGCAGAGTGATCATGGGGGCTACCAGCGAACCTGGATTTTCCGGCGTGAAGATCCGCATTGCGGCGGTGCCGACAGGAGGATTGGACGTGATGCACACAGCCAGTATGGTAATGATGATGATGCCGCCCAGAATTTGGGCCACTTTATCCATAAGGGTTTTGCCGCTTTTGGACAGGAAAATGCAAATAGCCAAGATGCCGCCTAGAATGCAGCCGATGTTCTGGGGCATGCCGGCCATCGCGTTCAGGCCGAGAGAAACGCCGCCCACGTTGCCGATGTTGAACGCCAGGCCGCCCAAAGAAACCAAAATAGCCAGGAAAATGCCCAGGCCCGGAATGATCCGATTGGCAATCTCTTGGCCCCGCAGGCCAGAGGCGCCGATGACCGACCATACGTTGATCTGGGCGATCATGTCCATCAGAATGACGCAGATGATAACGAAGGCGAAGGATGCGAGGTATTGGGCAGTGAACTTGGAGGTCTGGGTTAAAAAACCGGGGCCGATGGCCGAGGTGGCCATCAGGAATGCCGCGCCCAGAAGGACGGACATATTTTTTGTGGTGCTCGATTCGTTACTCATAATTTACCTCCCAAATAAATTGTGGATTTGGCCGGCGTTCTGCCGGATCTCCCGTTCCCGGTCAAATGATATTGGCGATGGGGGCAATGACGACACCCTGGGATTCCAGTTTGGCTCGAATGTTTTTGACAAACTCCACTGCGGACGGGTTGTCGCCATGGACACAGATGGAGTGCGCGTCAATGGATACATCTTCGCCGGTAATGGCGGTCACCTTTCCCTCGGTGACCATACGGATGGTACGGGCGATGGCTTCATCCTTGTCGTGGATCACGGAACCGGGCTTGCTCCGGGGGACCAGAGAGCCGTCGGCCTGATAGGCCCGGTCGGCAAAGACCTCGCTAGCCACGCGCAGGCCCACCTGCCTGCCGGCCTCCAGCATTTTGCTGCCGGCCAGACCAAGTAGAATGACATTCTTGTCCACTTCGGCGATGCCCTCGGCAATGGCCATGGCCAGGTCCATATCCTTGGCAGCCATGTTGTACAGAGAGCCGTGTGGCTTGCAGTGCTGTAGCTGGATGCCTTGGGCAGTGGTAAAGGCGAGCAGTGCGCCCAGCTGGTACTGGATGTAAGCCTTGACCTCTTTGGGGGTGCATACCATGTTGCGTCGGCCAAACCCCATCAGATCCGGATAGCCGGGGTGAGCGCCCACCGCAACGCCGGCGGCCTTGGCGTCGGCCACGGTTTTGCCCATGACCAACGGATCGCCGGCATGATAGCCACAGGCTACATTTGCCGAGGAAACGTGGGCAATGACTTCGCTGTCCAGCCCGATGGTATAGGCACCGAAGCTTTCGCCCAAATCGCTGTTCAGGTCTACTTTGTACATAAAGAAGTCCCTCCTAAATAAAATCGACTGCATGATAAGGAATAAGCAAGTCCCATGCCAAAAAGGTGATTTTATAAAAAAGGGGGAAAAGCGGGAGGCTTGGACCAGAAACCTGACGTTTTTTGACTGTTTTGGTCGAAATAAAACAGCAATAATCGGAAAAAAACACGCCCCAGTGTGCAGTTTCGCACACTGGGGCGTTCAAATTCGCTCGTTGGTTCAAAATTGCGCATCCTCTTGACCCAGCCGGCGCTTCAGGGTGAATCGGGTGCAGCCCAGCAGCTGGGCGGCCCGGGATAAATTTCCGCAGGCCAGATCCATGGCGCGGTCAATATAGGCGCGCTCGAAGGCGTCCATCTCCTGGCGAAGGTCAATTCCACCCTGGCGCAGATCGCGCATGGGAAAGCTCTGCCCGGCGGCGGGCCGCTGCTCCTTCATAGGCGGGATAAGGCCGGCCTCCTCCCCAGTAAGCAGGTCGCCTCGGCTGAACAGCACGCACCGCTCCATGACGTTGCGCAACTCCCGCACATTGCCCTTCCAATGATAGTGTTCCAGCGTCTCCAGAAAGCCGGGGGCAATGCCCCGAAGGGATTTGTTGAACTTCCGGTTGAAGTAGTCCAGATAGAATTGGCATAGAATGGGCACATCTTCGGGCCTCTCCCGCAGGGGAGGAATCCGAATTTGCATCACATTCAGCCGGTAGTACAGGTCCTCGCGAAAGGTCCCCTTACGAACCTCCTCCTCCAGATCGCGGTTGGTAGCGGCGGCCACCCGGACGTTCACCTCGATGTCCCGCAGGCCGCCCACCCGCTTGAAGGAGCGGTCTTCCAAAAAAGTCAGCAGCTTGGCCTGCATAGCCAGCGGCATTTCTCCGATTTCGTCCAAAAAAACCGTTCCGCCGTTGGCCAGCTCCATCAGACCCTTTTTGGTCTTGGAAGCCCCGGTAAAAGCCCCTCGCTCATAGCCGAACAGCTCCGACTCCAGCAGATTTTCCGGAATGGCGCCGCAGTTGATTTTCACCAAGGGATTGTCCCGGCGAGAGCTGCTGTCGTGGATGGTGTTGACTACCACCTCCTTGCCGGTGCCCGTCTCCCCGCAGATCATCAGGTCCACGTTGTCGTTGTCCGCCAAGACCTGAATATCACCCCGGATGTGCTGGATGGCTGGGCTGATGCCGATCAGCTTTCGGGAGTGCAGCTTCATCAGCTCCAGGCTGCGCCGGCTGGTCAGCTGCTCCATTCCACGGCGGATGATCAGGTCGACCTCCTCCAGGTCAAAGGGCTTTTGGACATAGTGGCTTACCCCAAGCTTCATGGCTTCCACCGCCTGGGACACCGAGCCGTAAGCTGTCATCAGAATGATCTGGACGTCTTCATCCAGCCGCTTGAAATCGGAGATATGGTTCAGTCCAGAGTCGGTTCCCATCCGGTTGTCCAGCAAAATGGCATCCGGGCGAAACGACTCGGCAAAAGCCAATCCCTCGTTGATGTCCGGCGCGGTCTGCACCGGATAGCCAAGGTCGGATAGGCCGCCCTCCAGTGTCATGCG
>JAYFPV010000031.1:0-3074 GCA_034927465.1 Lawsonibacter sp. | reverse complement strand
TCGTTCATTCTTTTCCCCTCATTTGCTCAAAATATACCGAGGTCAGGCCCATTGTTCAAAGCGGCTGTATGCCAGCCCCGGGACCTGGATGGTTGGTTCCTTCTTCTGCACCATCTCGCTGACCGTCTGCGCCACAGCCGGCGCAATCCCGAATCCGTGACCGCTGAATCCACAGGCCAGGATAAGCCCCGGCACTTCCTCTGGGGCGTCAATCACTGGGATGCCGTCGGTGACAAGATCCATCCACCCGCCCCAGCTGCGGACAACCTTTACATTGGCCAGCCTCGGAATAAACTGCAGCACATTGTGGCTGGTAAAGTACATCAGTTCGCTGGTTCCCGCCGCCTGTTTGTCATATTCGAACACAGTGGGAATCCCGCAGCCCAAAACAAAGGAGCCATGGGGCGTCTGACGACCATAAAAGCTGGCGTCGGCCGTTCCCAGCATCTGCTCAAACATCGGAGGGAATGCCTCGGTAACATAGGTTTCCAAAAGGCGATTTTCCATGGGGATGAACAGTTGGACCGTTTCGGCGATGCGTCGGCTTCCAAACCCGGCGGCCAGTACGACGGTATCCGCCTCATAAGTTTCTGTTTCGGTCACCACTCTGCGCACGCGGCCTGCCACCTTTTGCAGGGTTACTACCTCTTCGCCGGTGATAAACTGAACGCCCATCTCCCGCGCACGAATGTAGTAAGCCAGTGTGGTCATCAGCGGGTTGGCGTGGCCATCTGTCGGGCACCAGCTGGCTCCCACAATATCATCGGAAAAATAAGGGCAGATTTGGCGCACTTCGTCCGCACCAATCACGTCCACCTTCAGCCCATTTTTTTTGCTGGAGCTCGCCAGTTGATTCAGCTTTTCGATTCCGGCCTCATCTTTGGCCAGACGAAGATTTCCTTTTTGGCGGTATTCCACGTCAAATCCCAGCTCTTCGCCCAGGGTTGGCCACAGGTGCTCCACGCCGTAAATTGCCAGTGGAAGCTCCCGCACATCGCGGGCCGACTGCCGGACACCACCGCCGTTTCGACTGGAGCCCCCGTCGCCGACGACGTCTCCCTTTTCCAGTACGATAACCTGATACCCCGCCTTTGCCAGTTGGTAGGCGGTGGCATTGCCCATGATCCCGGCCCCAATCACAATTACATCAGCTGTCAGACTCATCAGTTTCGTCCCCCCTTCCGCTTCCCAAAACGCCAATTTCCGAAGGCCGCATCGGCGCACGGGCAGTCATTGGCGTGATCTGCGCCGCCGGAATGTTGAGTTCAGCCGCCAAAATTCCCTCCACCGCCTTGCTGCAGGTTGAGCCCTGACAAAGGCCCATACTGGCCCGGGTAAAGCGGCGAATCTCGGCAACCGTATACAATCCCAGATGAATCGCGCGCCGAATCTCTCCTTTGGTAATCTCTTCACAGCGGCAGATGATCATATCGTCGTCCGGGTCAGGCACAAATTCGCCCAGATTACATTCTGTACGATTCATGTGCTTCACGCCTCCTTTTTTCCACGATAAAATCGTGCCGTATTTGCCAAATCCACCGGAATCTTCATGGTAAGCAGATTGGTGTGATCAAACGCCTTCGCACTTCTCACTTCTACAACGGCAGCCTCACCGACGACCGCACCGCTTCGATCCAATGCCAGCCCCACATCTCCTTTTTGCGGCAGCGGCAAAAACTCATAGGGCATGGTAACGGTGGCATAGCCAGGCTCGTAATCTTCGTTCACCAGAAAAATTGCCTGACCGGAACAGGAGGCCACACACATGCCGCAGCCCGTGCAGGTACGATTCTTTTCCACAGCAGGCAGCGCGGTGATCTTGCTGCCGATTCTGATGCACTTTTGGGGACAGGCATCCTGACAGGGATTACATGGAATATTTTGGGTGCATTCAATCACAGGGTGGATTCCCTTTTGATGCGTCACCCCTGGGTAGTTCTCAATTTCCTCTGCTGTCAGCCATCCTGTCTGAAGCAAATGCTGAGAAACCTCGATTCCCTCTTCCGTTTTGAGAATTTGCTTTCCTTTGTTACCGGGAGCAAACATTCCCTGGTGGAGTTCTGCCAACGACCGCTCTGCCGCTACCGTTTGGGTATGAAACTCTGCGTTGGAAAGATATCCAAGTGTATGGGCCGCGGCGGCTCCGGCTATCCGGCCATGAATCATTGCTGAGCTTGCCTCTTCGATTCCAGCCACGTCCCCCGCCGCAAACACGCCGGAAACGGTGGTTTCTCCCCAGGCATCGCACACTGGCACGAAGCCACCGCGGGCCGAGTCCCTTTTCATCTCGCAGCCGGCGGTTTTCAACAGCTGGCACATGGGGGACAGCCCCACCGCCATACAGATCGTATCCACCTCAAACCGTTTTTCGGTTCCGGAGATCACCTGCCAGTCGGAATCCACCTGACCGATGGTCACGCCCGTGACCGCATCTGTCCCCTCCACCGCAACAATGGTGTGAGCGAGAAAAAAGGGTACGCCGCATCGGGCTAACTTAGCGGCATGAACGCCATATCCGCCGATGCGGGGGGCGGCATCCACCAGCGCAACCACTTCACAGCCAGCCTGCATCAGCTGATAGCTCACCACCAGGCCAACATTTCCGCTGCCAAGCATCAAAATTTTCTGCCCCGGCTGGACATGGTGCAGATTCATCATCGTCTGCGCTGCGCCGGCCCCAATGACTCCCGGCAGTGTCCAACCGGGAAACGGGACCACACTCTCCGAAGCGCCGGTTGCAACAATGATGCTGTCTGCCTTGCAGTGTTCCACATGCTGTCCGTTCTTGATCATCACCTCATGGTTTCGAAAAATTCCAAGCACCGCCGTTTGCAGCCTCACCTCCACATGGCACGCCTCGGCTTCCTCCAGCAGTTCGGTTCCGATGTGGAAGCCGCGGATTTTTGCCTTGTGCTCCTTAGATCCGAAAAATTTGTGGATTTGCTTGAACAGCTGCCCACCCGGTTTTTCATTTTCATCAAACACCACCACATGCGCCCCGGCTTTGGCGGCGGCAATGGCCGCTGAAAGTCCGGCAGGACCTGCCCCCACTACAATCAGATCATATCTGTCCA
>JAYFPV010000506.1:0-4249 GCA_034927465.1 Lawsonibacter sp. | reverse complement strand
GAGGCTGCGGCAGGAAGTTCAGCAACAGCTGGCCCTTGAATTTCCCGAGGTAGTAAGTTCCATTTCCATGCCGGAAAATTTGGAAATCAACGATGTCAGGGCGACTAAGGGACACGCCATGCTGGCCCTGTGCAGAGTGCTGTCTGTCGACCCGCAGCAGGCTGCGGCTTTTGGCGACGGCACCAACGATTTAACGATGCTGCAATGGTCCGGAACCGGTGTGGCCATGTCGAACGCCGCCCAAGAGGTGCGGGCTGTGGCCAGCCTGGTGGCCCCCAAAAATGTGGAGGACGGCGTGGCGCAAGTGCTGAATCGGTGGTTTGAAGCCTGAACGGGAAGAAAATGCGCCGGAAGGGATGGGACATGTGCGTCTCATCACGGATTTCCATCTCACTTCATAAGATAACCAGAAGCGGAATGTCCGACTCTGAGTCTGAGGTGGTGCGGAGATGGAAGAGCCCTCTAACCAGACGCTGTGCCAGCAATTGCGGATTGCCGACGCGGCCATGCCATTTTATATTTTGTTGATTTTGGCCGGAATTCTGGCCTGGAAGGCCGCCATCCTGCGTCGGGCAGGTCTGTGTGACCTGTTGTTGGGGAAAACGAAGACACCGCCCAATTTGTTTCCCATTTACTTAGTAAAAAATGCGATTGTGATTGGGGCACTAACCTTTTTCTTCGAGGTGGACCTGAATATTTTGTGCGGGAGTAAGGCACAGGATGAAACAGCCCAGCGCTCGGCGTGCTTGGAAATGTGGGCCGCCCTGTTTGCATTGGCGGCGACGCTGATTCAATTTATCGAGCTGATCTATGTTCAGACGCATCAGCCAAGTCTGGAGGAAGAAGAACTCGTTCCGGACTGAGATACGGATGTCCCCGGCGGATAAACGGCCGGGGACTTTCTTTGCCGGATTGACGTCCGCAAAAACTGGTCAATTTCTGCATGATTTTTTTACCGCTTCCACTCTTTTTTTCTGACAGAAATGGTGTAAGATTAAGTGTAACATCAATTGGATCCTGTCAAAGTGAAATTTTCATATCTGTTCTGAAAAGGAGGCAACCGCCATGAAGACAAAGAAGACCTTTCAGCCCGAGGAGCTGCGCTATCTCTGCTTGCTGGCCAACCAGTATCCCACGGTCCAGGCTGCCAGCACCGAAATCATCAACCTTCAGGCGATTTTAAACCTGCCAAAGGGAACGGAACATTTTATTTCCGATATTCATGGGGAGTATGAGGCCTTCCTCCACATCCTGAACTCCTGTTCCGGCGTGGTGAAGGAAAAAATGGACGAACTGTTCGGTCCCAGCCTTCCGCGGGCGGAACGGGATCAGCTGGCTACACTCATTTACTACCCCGAGGAAAAACTGGAGTTGGTTCGCCGGGAGACCAACGATTTGCGAGAGTGGTACCGCGTCACCCTTCATCGGCTGATCGAGGTGTGCCGCTGGGTCTCCTCCAAATACACCCGATCTAAGGTGAGAAAGGCCCTTCCCAAGGACTACGCCTATATCATTGACGAGCTGCTCCACACCCACTATGACGAGGCGGATAAACGGGACTACTATGAAAACATCATCAACACCATCATCGACATTGACCAAGCACCCAGCTTTATCGAGGCGGTGTGCGGCGTCATCAAGCGGATGGCGGTAGACCGGCTGCATATCGTAGGAGACATTTTCGATCGCGGCCCTCGGGCGGATATCATCATGGATTCCCTGCTGAACTACCACAGCGTGGATATCCAGTGGGGGAATCACGATATTTTGTGGATGGGGGCCGCCTCCGGCTCCCGCACTCTGGTGGCCACGGTGCTGGCCAATTCCATCCACTATAACAATCTGGACGTCATTGAAACGGGGTACGGCATCTCACTGCGCCCCCTGTCCATCTTTGCCAACGAGGTATATAAGGATTGTGACACCCACAGGTTTGCCGTGAAGTTTACTGGGCTTGACGCCGAGCAGTATACCGAAAAGGATAAGCTTCTCTCCGCCCGGATGCACAAGGCAATTACCGTCATCTTGTTCAAGCTGGAGGGGCAAAAGCTCATCCGCTGTCCGGAATTCGGCATGGCAGACCGACTGCTTTTGGATAAGATTGACTATGAGCACAAGTCCGTCACCATCGGAAATTTGACCTATCCCCTGGAGGACTGCGACTTCCCCACCGTGGATCCGGCGGACCCCTATGCTCTGACTACCGAGGAAAGCCAGGTTATCGACCAGCTCACCTCCTCTTTCCAGCGCAGCGAAAAACTCCAAAGCCACATCCGTTTTTTGTATTCCAAGGGCGGGCTGTACAAGGTGTTCAACGGCAATCTGCTGTTCCACGGCTGTATTCCAATGGTGGAGGACGGCTCTTTCCTGAAGTTTTCGATTGGCGGCAAGGAGCGCTGCGGGAAAGAATTTTTGGATTACGCGGAGAAAACCGCCCGAAAGGCGTACTATGACAAGCCGGGCTCTCCCGAACGGCAGTTCGGCATGGATTTTCTCTGGTGGCTGTGGGCGGGGCGAAACAGTCCTATTTTTGGCCGAGACCGGATGACCACCTTCGAGCGGCGGCTGATCAAAGACGAAGAGGCATGGGCCGAGCCGAAAAACTGTTACTATACCCTGTATCAGGATCTGAAGATTTGCGAGGCCATTTTGCAGGAGTTCAACCTGAAGGGGCCCCACTGCCACATCATCAACGGCCACATCCCGGTGAAAGCCAAAAAGGGGGAAAGCCCCATCAAGGGCGGCGGAAAGCTGATCGTCATTGACGGCGGTTTCTGCAAGGCGTACCAGCCGACTTCTGGCATTGCGGGGTATACCCTAATCTACAACTCCCGCAACATCCGCATTGTCTCTCACCAGCCCTTTGAGGGGCGACAGGAGGCCATCCGGTTCAACCACGACATTGCCAACGATTCCCTGATTTTTGAACGGATGGAGTCCCGCGTGCGCATCGCAGAGACGGATGTCGGAAGGCAGCTCCAAACCCAGGCCGACGATTTGCGCCGCCTGCTGGAGGCATATAAGTCCGGTGCGGTTCCGGAAAACCATAAGGATTAGAATTCCATTCGGCCGGGGAGCGGTTGCCGCCTCCTCGGCCCTTTCGCGGCTGTGCAGGGGAAGGGTTTTGACTTTCAGAAACCTGTTTGTCCTTTGATTCCTTTTGTGTTACCATGTTTGTCTGTGAAACGGCGGTGAGAGAACGATGACAAAACTCAAAGAATTTGCAAAAAGAGAGACGGTTCTGACGGTGGCCTGGGGCCTAGCGCTGGGTTCCATGGTGCTGGTCCCTCCAGACAAGCACGACTGGACCTGCATCGACTTTCATACCCTGGGGCTGCTGTTCTCCCTGATGGTTGTGATGGCGGGACTTCAAGGCCTTGGCCTGTTTCGTCGCCTGGGTGAGGTTATGCTGGGACACACCGCCACCACTCGGCAGCTGGAGGGGGTGCTTATTTTTCTCCCTTTTTTTACCGGTATGGCAGTAACCAATGACGTGGCACTCATCACCTTCGTCCCGTTTGCGCTTGAAGTTCTCAGACTGGCCGGGCAGGAGGCGCGGCTGATTCCGGTGGTGTCGATGCAGACCATTGCGGCCAACCTGGGCAGCATGACGACTCCCATCGGGAACCCCCAAAATCTGTATCTGTACTCCCATTACCAGCTGGGTCTGAGAGATTTTTTTCGGACCATGCTTCCCCTGACGCTGGGAGCAGCTCTGCTGCTGCTCTTGTTCCTTGCCCTGGAACAGTCCGTCCCGCTCGCTCCCACCTGGCGGGACCGCTCTGAGACGCTTCTGACAGACCGGAACAGGCTGCGGCTGTATGGTGTGCTGTTTGCCGCATGCCTGTGTGCCGTGGCCAACGGTCTGCCGGTGTGGCTGTTATGCCTTCTGGTTTTGGCCTCAGTCGCGGCTGCCGATCGAACCATTCTGTTCCGGGTGGATTACTCTTTGCTGTTTACGTTTGTTGGTTTTTTTCTTTTTGTGGGCAACTTGGGCCGGCTACCTGCTTTTTCCGACCTCTTTCAGGCCGCTCTCTCCGGTCACGAGACCGGCTGCGCCATTCTGATCAGCCAAATCATTAGCAATGTCCCAGCCGCATTGCTGCTGTCCGGGTTTACCCAGAATTGGAAAGCTCTGCTGGTTGGCACGAATTTAGGTGGTCTCGGCACACTGATTGCCTCCATGGCCAGTTTAATTTCCTATAAATATGTGGCACGGAGTGATTCAAGCCTGCGTGGTCGGTATCTG
>JAYFPV010000490.1:0-7870 GCA_034927465.1 Lawsonibacter sp. | reverse complement strand
TCCCCGCTCCGGTTTGCCAGAGCGGGGACGATCATTTTTCTTGTACTGCCGGAAGCAACCTGATATAATAGGACTGCCATACGTTTCAAAGAGGTAAAATCGGACGAAAAGAGAGAGTTTGGTTTGAATTTACAGAAATTGCTTGCGAACCTGGGTATCCATTTGGATTTGGGGTCGCTGTCCCTGGGGGCCGTTCTGCGGGTGCTTATTCTGGCGCTGGCGGGTGTGATTGCCATCCGCGTTTTGATGAAACTGGTAGACCGGATGCTGAGAAAGTCCAAAGCGCTGTTTCCCCTGCGGATCTATATCCACTCGGCGATTCGGATCGGACTGTGGTTTTTGCTGGTGTTGGTGCTGGCCGAATCCCTTGGAATCCATACGGCATCCATTATCGCGCTGTTGAGCGTGGCCGGATTGGCAGTATCTCTGGCGCTTCAAAATACCTTATCCAACCTGGCGGGGGGGATCATGCTTTTGGTCACCAGACCGTTTCAGGTTGGAGACTATGTGGAGGCCGACGGGATTGGCGGTACCGTCTCGGTCATTGGCCTGGCCTACACGACCTTTGTCACAATCGACAACAAGGAAATTTTAGTCCCAAACAGCCAGCTGTCGTCGACCAAGATTATCAATTACACCGCATTGGGAAAACGTCGGGTAGACATGACCTTTTCTGCATCCTATGATGCGCCGACCCAGGCAGTGAAGGAGGCAATTCGGGAAGTGCTGGATACCATTCCGCAGCTGATGACGGATCCGGCCCCGGAAATTCGACTGGCGGAGTACCAGGCCAGCAGTATTCAATATTTGGTTCGGGTATGGACGGCCACCGCCGACTATTGGACCGTCTACTATTCCGTTATGGAGGGAGTTCGGGATTCCTTTGCCCGTCATGGGGTGGAGATGACTTACAACCATCTGAATGTGCATCTGTTGGAAACAGAAAAAGACATCGGAAGTTGAAAAATCTCGTGCAGTACGGACAAAAAACAGACGGCCGAGGCCGCCTGCTCAAAGTCAAGGACTGCTTATGGATTCAGGCCATGAAAACCCCCAATCCAATGGGCCTTCATGGCTTGGAGAGCCCGTGAAGAAAACCGTCCAGCTGGGGGGACAGAACTTCACCGCCAATGACGGTGTTTCGATAAACCAGCAGATTGGCCTGAACCCCCGCCTCTCCCGTGGGATAGTTGGTAATCTCGTAAGTATAGCGTTTGACTCGTTTGCCGGCGTACTTTGACAGGTCGAAGCCCTGCCCCGATTGAAGAGCCAGATATTCATCATAGCTCTCGTTCATCTCCTCCGGGATCAGAAGCTCCTGGGTAGCCAGAGGTTCCGGCGCAACCTCCCAGCCATAGGAGGCGAGGTAGTCAATTCGGTCCTGATTGGATTTGACCCCCTTGGGATCGGGTGCCGCGGAGACGGCAACCTCCCGGGTGGCGGCATTACCGCCCAGATTCAGGGCCAGGGCGCAGCAGCAGGTCAGGGCCGCCAAAGCTACCCCAAACGCCAGCTTCCGCCGGGGGACCTTTGCAGTTATGATCAACACAGCACATTTCTCCTTCCGTCGGCTTGTTCTCCCTTCACGGTATGCGCCGGGAGTTTTTTTTATGCGCCGGCACCAGCCGCGACGGGGGATTTTTTAGGTGCAGGGCGAGAGACTGCCCAGATCCAAACACAAAATAAAGGAGATGCCCGCTGTGGTACCGGAACGCCTAGACAAACTTCTTTCTGCCACGGGGCGCTGGTCCCGAAAGGAAATCAAGGATCTGGTGCGCCAGGGCCGGGTGCTGGTGGATCAAGTGCCGGCCAGAAAGCCGGAGGATAAATATGACCCGGAAGCGGTTTCTATTTTGGTGGATGGGGAGGCGGCGGACTGCGCCCCCTTTGTCTACGTGATGATGCACAAGCCGGAAGGACTGCTGTCGGCTACCGAGGACGACAAACAGAAGACGGTGCTGGACCTGCTGCCCGAATACCTCCGCCGAAGAGGACTGTTTCCTGTGGGGCGGCTGGATAAGGATACTACAGGCCTGCTTCTCCTCACGGACGACGGCCCGCTGGCCCACGAGCTGCTGTCTCCCAAAAAGCACGTGGACAAGGTCTATCTGGTCCGGGTGGAGGGGAGGGTGGACAACGCAGACATAGATGCGCTGGCCGAAGGCATGGTGCTGGGAGACGGCCTGCACTGCCTGCCGGCCGGACTGGAGCCGGTGGGAGACGGCTCTGCATGTTTGGTCACACTGCGCGAAGGGAAGTATCACCAGGTCAAGCGAATGTTGGCTGCTCGCGGAAAGTCGGTCTTGGCGCTGAAACGCCTGTCCATGGGGCCGCTTTCTTTGGATGAGGGGCTTGCGCCTGGGGACTGGAGAACGCTGACGGCGGGTGAGGTCGCAACGCTCAAAAGGGCAATGGGCAGGCCTGGAGCATTTTAGTCGTTTTCAACAAAAAAATAGTGAAAACCCCTTGCCAAACAGGGGGGAGACCCGTTATAATAGGGGTAACGCTTGGAAGAGTTTTAGGAGGGATGGATGTGTCAAGCAGGATGTTCCAGGGTGTCGTTCTTCAGATGAAGGACAGCGTCAACCGTTCAGTGGGCGTGATCGACTCCGATGGGATCGTGGTGGCTTGCAGCGAGCTGACCTGCATAGGAGAACACTGGTCCGGTGCTGTTGCAGCGATCAATACCGGGGACAACGGCGTAGCCTATTTTGAGGGCAAGACGTTCAAGTCACTGGCGGGCTGGGGCGCCCAGTTTGATTATGCCGCCTTTGTCAAAGGAGAAGACGATGCGGCCGCTTCGCTATGTGCCATGGCTGTGGTGGCATTCAACGGCGCCAAGACTTACTATGAAGAAAAGCACGACAAGGCAACCTTTGTAAAAAATATCATCTCCGATAACATTCTACTGGGGGATATTTACACTCAGGCAAAGGAACTCCATTTTGTGTCTGAGGCGCCCAGAGCTGCTTTTCTGGTGCGGCAGCTTGGGCCAGCTGACGTGACAACCATTGACGTTATCCAGAATCTGTTTTCGGACAAGCAGACCGACTTTGTCATTTCCATCAATGAAACAGATGTGGCCCTCATCAAGCAGCTGTCTGAGGGGGCGGACGCCAAGGAGCTTCAAAAGGTGGCCAAGCAGATTTCCACCGCCGTCACACAGGAACTGGGTATCAAAGTGGTCATCGGCATCGGAACCGTGGTTAACCACATCCGGGATTTGGCGCGGGCGTATAAAGAGGCCGGCGTAGCAATCGATGTGGGCAAGGTGTTTGAGACGGAAAAGACCGTGATTAACTATGAGAACCTTGGCATTGGCCGTCTGATTTATCAGCTACCGACTATTCTGTGCCAGATGTTCCTGCAGGAGGTCTTTAAAAAGAACCCCATTGATGCTCTGGATCAGGAGACGCTGCTTACCATTAACAAGTTCTTTGAAAACAACCTGAACGTGTCCGAGACCGCCAGAAAACTGTTTGTTCACCGCAATACTTTGGTATACCGGCTGGAAAAGATCAAAAAGCTGACGGGCTTGGACCTGCGGGAATTCGACGACGCGATCACCTTTAAGGTGGCCCTGATGGTCAAAAAATATTTGATTTCCCGGGGGATCGAGTCTTAATGTGAGAGTCGAGGGCCTCCGTTTGCCGTGAGGCAGGCGGAGGCTTTTCTTTTGTTTTGCAACACGGAGCATGATTTCCAAAGGCGTTACGAAGAGCGGGAGAGGAGAAATGCGAAATTTGTAGAATGATCCATTGACAAAACCGAGCTGCTGGCATACGCTTGATTGCAGAATAATCATTTTATGGAAGCAGCGGGAATGCTGTAACAAATGCCCGCGGTTGACGTCTAAAAAGACAGAGCGATAACATAATGCGGAGGAGCACATGATACGGCTCATTGATGTACAGAAAGAATATGACAATGGCACGAAGGCCCTGAAAGGGATAAATGCGCGCATTGATGACGGAGAGTTTGTTTTTTTAGTGGGGCCTTCCGGCTCTGGAAAATCCACCATCATTAAGCTGATTACGGGCGAAATTGCAGCCACCGAGGGGCAGCTGATGGTAAATGGCTACAATCTGAATAACATCAGGCCCAGGCAGATCCCGTATATGCGGCGCACGCTGGGCGTTGTTTTCCAGGATTTTCGCCTGATTGAGAAAAAAACCGTGTATGAAAACCTTGCTTTTGGCATGCGGGCCATCGGCGCCTCCAATCGGGAGCTGCGCCGCCGGATTCCCTATGTGCTGCAACTGGTTGGCCTGGAGCAGAAAGCAGATCGCTATCCGGGGCAGCTGTCCGGTGGCGAGCAGCAGCGCGTGGCCATTGCCAGGGCGTTGGTTAACAACCCAAGCATGGTCATTGCCGATGAGCCCACGGGGAATCTGGATCCGCAGCGCTCGCTGGAGATCATGATGCTGCTGGAGCGGATCAATGAGCTGGGCACCACCGTTCTGGTGGTTACCCACGAGAAGGCCTTGGTCAACCGCTTTACCAAGCGGGTGGTGGCCATTGAAAACGGACGGATCATCAGCGACGAGACAGGTGGGTACTACAATGGCGAGAAAATTTGACGCAGGATATTATCTCAGCGAGGGAGTTCATTCCATCTTCGTCCATGGCTTCATGTCGTTTGCCGCAGTCTGTATGACTGTGGCCTGCCTGTTGATTATGGGTTCTTTTTCGCTGCTTGCTGTGAATCTGGATCATATGTTGGGAGATTTGGAGGCAAATAACGAGTTTTTGGCTTACATAGACGAGAACTACACCGAGGAGCAGGCACGTGCGCTTCAGTCCACACTGGAGCAGGTGGACAACGTGGCACAGGTGACCTTTGTGACCAGGCAGGAGGCCCTGAATGACTTTTTGGACGGTCGGGAGACCAACGATTTGCTGAATTCTCTGCCCGCCCAGGTGCTGCGGGATCGCTATCGCATCCACGTCAACAACATTGAACAGATGTCTGCTACGGTGAAGGCGGTGGAACAGGTTACCGGCGTGGCAAAGGTTTCTGCGGCGCTGGAGATTGCCCAGGGGTTTGTGCTGGTGCGCAATATTGCAACGGGCGTTGCCCTTGTTCTGATTGCAATTTTGCTTGTGGTTTCTTTGTTCATCATTGCCAATACCATCAAGCTGGCCACGTTCTATCGCCGGGATGAGATCGCTATTATGAAGATGTGCGGTGCAACCAACGCCTTTGTCCAGTGGCCTTTCGTAGTTGAGGGCCTGATCCTGGGCCTGGCCGGGGCGTTGGTGGCGTTCTTTGCACAGTGGGGCATTTATCACTTGGTTGGAACGCTCATTATTCAGGGCAACGGCTTAGCTTTGGTTACGGTGCTAAGCTACGGATCTATGGCGAAGAACATCCTCGCCACGTTCTGCGGCACTGGCACCCTTATTGGTGTGGGCGGTTCGTTGCTGGCGATCCGAAAGTTCCTTCAGGTTTAAGGCAAGCAATAAAGGGGTGAGAGAAGCATGAAACACGAAAAAAGACGGCATATGATGATTGCGGTGATGGCTGGACTGATGGTTCTCATATTGCTGCTGCCGATTGTGGCGAATATATTCGTTCGATGAAGCACCTACAGCCGAGAGGTAACGCAATGAAACAGAAGACGCGAGTTTTGAAGCGGGTCTTGTCCCTGCTGTTGATTCTGGCTGTGCTTTTCCCACTGAATCCAACTGCTGTTACGTCAGTCTCCGCCGTCACACAGGAGGAGATTAACAGCCTGAAAACCAATGCCAGCAGCCTTGCCGGGCAGAAGAAGGCGCTCCAGGAGCAGCTGAAGGCCATCCAGGCCGACAAAAATCAGGCGCTGCAGAAGAAAAATCTGCTGGAACAGCAGATCAATGTGATTGAGGCGGAGATCGAAAATTTAAAAGACCAGATCCAGAAATACGAAGAGCTGATCGCAGGGAAGGAACAGGAGCTGGCTGAGACACAGAAGAAGGAACAGACCCAGTATCAGCTGTTTTGCGAACGGATTCGGTTGATGGAAGAGGACGGACAGACCTCTTATTGGTCCATTTTGTTTTCTTCCACCGATTTTTCCGACCTGTTGGACAACTTTATGATGATTGAGGAAATCATCGAGTATGACAATGGGATTATGGAGAATTTGCTGGCGCTTCAAAAGCAGATTGAAACCGAAAAGGCCGAGCTGGAGCAGGATAAGACCGACCTGGAATCGGCCAAACAGGACCAGGAATCAGCCCAGAAGGAACTGGAGTCCCAGGAATCCGAAGTGGACAAACTGATTCAGGAAATCGCCGGCAAAGAGGACGAGGCATCGGAGGCGATCAAGAAGCTGGAAGCCGACGCCGCAGCGATGGATGCCCAAATCAAACGCAAGGAGAAGGAACTGGCGGCTCAGATTGCAAACGTGCCAAGTGAGTCCGGTTTCCTCTGGCCGCTAACCAATTACAACACCATATCCTCCCTGTTCGGTAACCGGATTCACCCAATCACGGGAAAGGCAAATCATCACACAGGAATTGATATCCCTGCGCCAAAGGGAACGCCCATTCTGGCCGCGAAGAGCGGCGTGGTGGTCACTTCTGCCTACCACGGCTCCTATGGCAACTATGTGGTAGTGTCCCACAGCGACGGAACCAGCACGCTGTACGGCCATATGAGCCGGCGGAATGTGAGTGAGGGGCAGACGGTAAAGCAGGGTGCCGTGTTGGGGTATGTGGGGACGACGGGTTCTTCTACCGGTAACCATCTCCATTTTGAAATTCGGGTCAACGGAGCCCGGGTGGATCCGGTGAACTCTTATAAGGACAAGACTCTTTATGTTACCTATCTTGGACATACTGTGAAGTTGGAGCACTAATCATTGTTTCAAAAGAGACAGGCGCGGCGTTGCCGTGCCTGTCTCTTTTTATGGCTTTGAATTCTCTTTGATAGAAAGTGCAGTAGGGATTGACAGACGAAAATGTATCTTCTATAGTTACAGTAAACTGTAATCATTTGAATTACAGAAAGATCGACAACATTTGCGAAAGGAAGAAGCGAGATGAACAGCTCGTTTTGTGTGGGAGTGCATGCTTTGGTCTACCTCAGTCACAGCGCTTGCCTGCTGTCCAGCGAGGAGTTGGCGGAAAATATCTGTACCAACCCGGCCCGCGTGCGTAAAATCATGGCGGCACTGAAAAAGGCCGGTATGGTAAAGACAAAGGAAGGCGTTGATGGGGGCTATCGGTTTGAAGGGAATCCGGAGAAGCTAACGCTGGATCAGGTTGCTGATGCGCTCCAAATCCGATTTGTAGAAGCGGCCTGGCACAGCGGAGATACAAACAAAGAGTGTATGATTGCTTCCGGCATGGCAGATCTAATGGACGGTATTTTTTTCGATTTGGATAAAGAATGCCGAACCAGACTGGCCCGGATCAGCATTGCGGATCTGGACCATAAAATTATCAGTAGGAAGACTGCGTTGGAAGGAACACGGGGATAGTAAGCGCGATGAAACCAGAAGAAAGATTGTATGGAATGAAAGGAGCCGCTTATGGGTTTTACTGTTGAAACCGGAGCCCCTGTGCTGACCGTTTTTGTCCAGGGCCTGCTGAGCTTTTTCTCTCCCTGCGTGCTGCCGCTGGTGCCTCTTTACGTCAGTTATCTGGCGGGAGGAGCCCGGAAAGCGGGGGAGGATGGGACCATTCGCTACCCAAGGGGAAGGGTAATGGTCAACACGCTGTTTTTTGTGCTGGGAGTCAGCTTTACGTTCTTCCTGCTGGGATTTGGTTTTACCGCTCTTGGGCAATTTTTCAGCGGCAATCGCCTGTGGTTTGCCCGCGTCAGCGGCATGATCATGATCCTGTTCGGAGTGTACCAGTTCGGACTATTTGGCCCCTCCGACAC
>JAYFPV010000307.1:0-4511 GCA_034927465.1 Lawsonibacter sp. | reverse complement strand
GAGCTGTCCGTCCTTGACTACATAGTCAATGTCCAGCTTCATGACGCCCCTGGCTTTAATGGCCTGGTTGATATGGTGGGACAGGGTGGTGTTCTCGGGGTCGGCCAAATTTTCAATGTTGAAAAACTGCTCGGCCTTTTTGATGCCGGGTGCGGTAAGAGTGGCGGTGCGGGCCTTCTCGTCGACTATGTAATCGGCGTCGATGTTGACGTCCTCTTCCTCCTTCTCATCTACCTTGGCAATGCGCTGGCAGGTGAGACGGGAGACAAACTGATCCACCACGGTGTCCAGCTGGGTGGATTTTTCTCCCATGCCAGAGATGATCAGGGGGGTGCGGGCCTCGTCGATGAGGATGGAGTCCACCTCGTCCACAATGGCGAACCATTGGCCCCGCTGGACCAGCTCCTGGGAGTAAATAGCCATGTTGTCCCGAAGGTAATCAAAGCCAAATTCATTGTTGGTGCCATAGGTAATATCGGCGGCGTAAGCGGCTTTTTTTGCCTCGCCAACCACCCCGTGAATGACCAGCCCTACGGTCAGTCCCATGAAACGGTATACCTTGCCCATCCATTCGGAGTCGCGCTTGGCCAGATAATCGTTGACGGTGACGATATGGACCCCCTTACCAGCCAAAGCGTTGAGGTAGGCGGGAAGAGTGGCCACCAGGGTTTTGCCCTCGCCGGTTTTCATTTCGGCGATGCGGCCCTGGTGAAGAACGATGCCGCCTACCACCTGAACGCGGTAGGGGCGCATGCCCAGCACGCGCCAAGCAGCCTCACGGCAGGCGGCAAACGCCTCGGGCAGGATGTTATCCAGTGTCTCACCGTTGGCCAAACGGGCCTTAAACTCCGGGGTTTTAGCTTGGAGCTGTGTGTCGGTGAGCGATTTGTACTCCTCCTCCAGGGCATCCACCTTGTTCGCAATGGGGTTAATGGATTTTAATTCTCGCTTGGAGGAATTTCCAAAAATTTTGTTAATTAGGCTCATATCAGAAAAACACCTCTTGATTGTGGCTCATGGACTGTGCCGGAAATGATTCCACAAATTATCACCTCAGTATAGCATACTCGCAACCGAGAAAAAAGAGCAAATTGTAAACTTTCAAGGCAAAAATACCCAAACAAATGGAAAACAGAAGCGGATACTCGCCTATGGTGCATAAATGTACGCCATCCGTTGACAAAAAGATCGGAATATGGTATCGTATCCCACACAACTGAACAGGACAGACGAGGCGCGCAGGAAAGTAGCCACAACAAGGCTTGCCGAAGGAATAACACTCTCAGGTGCCCCTGCAAGGGGCGAGGACTGTGCGCGGATGTGACTCTGGAGAAGCTCAATGACGAGTGCCGAAGGTGCAAAGCGGAAACAGCGTGGTTTCGTGAATCTCTCAGGCAAAAGGACAGAGGCAGAACCGCTCCGCCCGGGTGTGCGATGTGCATGCCCAGGTGGGGTATTTCTGCCGTTTTGATGTCGGACCGTGGAGCATTTCCACGGTCCGATTTTTGTCCGGAGGAGAGAGAGCATCATGATATCAAAATCCTTGGAAACCGTGCTTTATCCGATTGTGGCATCCATCAACAGCTGTTTGTCAAGCTATATTCTGGTCTTTCTGCTCATTGCGGTGGGCCTTTGGTATACCATTCAAACCCGCTTTGTACAGGTGCGCTGCTTCGGAGAGGGCATGCGGAATGTGTTTGGAAACCTGTCTCTGCGCGGAAGCCGACAGGAGCACGGAATGAGTTCCTTCCAGGCACTGGCCACAGCCATTGCGGCCCAGGTGGGTACCGGTACCATTGTGGGCGCGTCCGGCGCAATCCTGACCGGCGGCCCTGGCGCCATTTTCTGGATGTGGATTATTGCATTTTTTGGGATGGCTACCATTTATGCGGAGGCCACTCTGGCCATTAGGACCCGCGTTGTGGACGAGGACGGCAGCATCCATGGCGGGCCAGTTTACTATATTACTACCGCGTTTCGGGGCGCGTTCGGCAGGTTTTTGGCCAGCTTCTTTGCCGTTGCCATTATTCTGGCCCTGGGATTCATGGGATGTATGGTTCAGTCTAACTCCATCGGAGCTACCTTCCAGAACGCGTTTGGAACCCCTGCTTGGATCGTGGGCATCGTTCTGGTGGTTATCTGTGGCGGAGTCTTTCTGGGCGGTGTGCAGCGGCTGGCCGCGGTGACGGAAAAGGTGGTTCCCGTTATGGCGGCTCTCTTTTTGCTGGGCGGTCTGTACGTCCTGATTGTGCGCATCCAGTACCTCCCGGCCACCTTCGGCATGATCTTTCGATATGCCTTCCAGCCACAGGCCATCATCGGCGGCGGTTTTGGCTATGCCCTGAAGACCGCCATCAGCCAGGGCGCGAAGCGCGGCCTGTTCTCCAACGAGGCCGGAATGGGATCTACCCCTCACGCCCACGCCCAGGCCAATGTCAAGAACCCCCACGACCAGGGGGTGGTGGCCATGATCGGAGTGTTTATGGACACCTTTGTGGTATTGACGTTGAACGCTCTGGTTGTGATTTCTACCTTATATACCCGCGATGGAATTTTGTATACCGGTGCGATTCCGGAGGGAATTAATAAGGCCAATCTAGCTCAGACGGCATTCGGCACCGTATTCGGAGAGAGCTTTGGCGCCACGTTTGTAGCCGTCTGCCTGTTCTTTTTCGCGTTCTCCACGGTCTTAAGCTGGAATCTATTTGGCAAGATTAACGTCACGTATCTCTTTGGAAAAAAGGCCGCGGCCGGCTATTCGGTGATTGCTCTGGCGATTATTTTTATAGGAACGCTGATGTCCAATGACCTGGTCTGGGAACTGACCGACTTTTTTAACAACCTGATGGTCATCCCAAACGCCATAGCCCTGTTTGCCCTGACCGGGGTGGTGAAACAGATTGCCAAGCCCATGGCAGGGAAGAAGTAATTCATCACTTGTTTGACGTATAACTAGGGACGCCGGCGGACCAACCGGCGTCCCTAGTTGTCTCTTTACCACCGAATCCGAATGTGATATGATAAAAAAAATAAGCAAAAAAAGGATGACTTTTATGGCGGATTTTGAGAAAAATACGGTCCATTTGTTGGAGATTACGGGCTACACGTCCGAGGGGATGGGGGTGGCTCGGCTGGAGGGGCGGGTTGTCTTTATTCCAGATACCATCCGGGGAGAGCAGTGGAAGGTCCGGCTGGAAAAGGTCGGCCGCACGGTGGCCTGGGGCCGCGGTCTGGAGCTGCTGACCCCATCCGCGGAGCGGGTTGTGTCCGACTGCCCCCTGAGCGGCCGATGCGGCGGATGCCAGTTTCGCCATATGGCCTATGGGGAAGAGCTGGCGGCGAAAAAACAGCGGGTGGCAGACGCCCTGGAGCGAGTAGGGGGTATCCATCTGGATTTGCCACCGGTGCTAGGAGCGGAGGAGCCCTCCCGCTATCGAAATAAAGTGCAGTTTCCTGTGGCCATGGAAAAACAGGGGTTGGCTGTGGGTTACTATCGCCCCAGAAGCCACAGCGTTCTGGACGCGGAGGATTGTCTGCTTCAGCCCCAGTCGGTCACCGACCTGCGCCGGACGTTTAAACAGTGGATGCAGACGTATTCTATCCCGGCCTATGAGGAGCAGGACGGCTCCGGCCTGGTCCGGCATTTGTATGTTCGTATCAACAGCAGGGGAGAGATCTTGTGCTGCGTGGTGATCAATGGGAAGGAAATTCCCTTCGGCCAGGAGCTGGTGTCTGCGCTACGGGAGACGAACTCCGGGCTGGTCGGATTGGTTTTGAATCGAAACACCAAGGATACCAATGTAATTCTTGGGCCGAATTATGAGACCTTGTGGGGGCGGGATTGGCTGGAGGAAGAGCTTTGCGGACTTACCTTCCGGCTGTCTGTTCCCTCATTTTTCCAGATCAACTGGGCACAAACCCAGAGGCTGTACGACATTGTCCTGGACTTTGCCGCCTTGACGGGGGAGGAGACGGTGCTGGATCTGTACTGCGGGATCGGAACCATTTCGCTGGTGCTGGCCCGGCGGGCAGGCAGGGTAATTGGGGCGGAAATTGTGCCCCAGGCCGTTGAGGACGCCAAAGAGAACGCCCGGCGCAATCAGATTGAAAACGCAGAATTTTTCTGTGCGGACGCGGGAGAGGCGGCCCAAAGACTGGTGGAAGAAGGGGTATGCCCTCAAGTCATCTGCGTGGATCCGCCCAGAAAGGGGTTGTCTGCCGAGGTGCCCGAAATTCTGGCCGGACTGGGTGCGGAGCGCCTGGTCTACGTCTCCTGCGACCCAGCTACCCTGGCCCGGGATGTCAAGCGGCTGGAAGATCTGGGTTATCGGGTGGTCAAGGTTCAGGAGGTGGATTTGTTCCCCAGAACGGCGCACGTTGAGACGTGCGTACTTTTGTCCCACAAAAACCCACAAACATCTCCACCGTCTTTATAAACAGGAAAATTGAATAAAATTGACTTCAAAGGCAACTCTGCCTCGTCACACGGAAAAATCTCTATTTCTTTGATT
>JAYFPV010000445.1:0-2609 GCA_034927465.1 Lawsonibacter sp. | reverse complement strand
GCCCTGGGTTGGCTTAGCCCCGTTCAGTTTGAAATGCAAAATTCTAAATGCTTAACTTTGTGTCTAGTTTTTCTTGACCTTTTCGATTTTTGTTATTTCGAGTGTCTACTCTATGGGGAGCCTATCAAACGGGAATGTGCGGGGATTCTGTTATAGTCCGCTATGCTGGTTTTACGGCTGGGTTCGATCCATTTGCGCCGCGGGAGTTTTTCCCCACGTGAAAGCAGACGGAATCTTTACTTGCGGGGGTTCTTGATGGCGGCCTGTGCAGCGGCCAGGCGGGCGATGGGCACCCGGAAGGGGGAGCAGGAGACATAGTCCAGGCCAACCTTGTGGCAGAACTCCACGGAAGAGGGATCGCCGCCGTGTTCGCCGCAGATGCCTAGCTTCAGGTCGGGGCGGGTCTGGCGGCCCAACTTGGCTGCCATCTCTACCAGGCGGCCTACACCGTTCTGATCCAGGCGGGCGAAGGGATCGCTTTCGTAGATCTTGCTGGCGTAATAGGCATCCAGGAATTTGCCGGCGTCGTCGCGGCTGAAGCCGAACGTCATCTGAGTCAGGTCATTAGTACCGAAGGAGAAGAAGTCGGCCTCCTTGGCGATCTCATCGGCGGTCAGGGCGGCGCGGGGAATCTCAATCATGGTGCCGACCTTATAATGCATACTGGAACCGGCGGCCTTGATGACGGCGTCGGCGGTCTCTACCACGGTCTTCTTAACATAGGCAAGCTCTTTGACGTCGCCGACCAGAGGAATCATGATCTCGGGGACCATCTCCCAGTCGGGATGCTTGGCCTGCGTGTTCAAAGCGGCCTTGATGACGGCGCGGGTCTGCATGGCGGCAATTTCCGGATAGGTAACGGCCAGGCGGCAACCGCGGTGTCCCATCATGGGGTTGAACTCATGAAGGGAGGCGATGATAGCCTTGATGTCAGGTACGGACTTGCCCATATCCTTGGCCAGCAGTTCGATGTCTGCCTCCTCGGTGGGAACGAACTCGTGGAGGGGGGGATCCAGGAAGCGGACGGTCATGGGATAACCCTCCAGAGCCTCATACATGGCCTCGAAGTCGCTCTGCTGCATGGGCTCCAGCTTGGCCAGGGCCTTTTCCCGCTGTTGGGCTGTGTCGGAGCAGATCATCTCTCGAATGGCGGGGATGCGGTCTGACTCGAAGAACATGTGCTCGGTGCGGCACAGGCCGATGCCCTCGGCGCCAAACCGACGGGCCTGCTTGGTGTCCCGGGGGTTGTCGGCGTTGGTGCGGACCTTCAGGGTGCGGAATTTGTCGGCCCAGCCCATAATACGGCCAAACTCACCGGAGATCGAGGCGTCCACCGTGGGAATGGCCTCGCCGTAGATGTTGCCGGTGGAGCCGTCCAGGCTCATCCACTCGCCTTCGGTGTAGGTGCGGCCGGTCAGCTCGAATTTTTTATTGGCCTCGTCCATCTTGATGGCACCACAGCCGGAAACACAGCAGGTACCCATACCGCGGGCGACAACGGCGGCGTGGGAGGTCATACCGCCGCGGACCGTCAGAATGCCCTGAGCGGCCACCATGCCCTCAATGTCCTCGGGGCTGGTCTCTAGCCGGACCAGAATAACCTTTTCTCCGCGGGCAGCCCACGCCTTGGCTTCTTCTGCGGTGAAGACGATACGGCCGCAGGCGGCGCCGGGGGAGGCAGCCAGAGCTGAGGCCACGGGGGCAGCCTTTTTCAGTGCGGCGGGATCGAACTGAGGATGGAGCAGGGTGTCCAGATTGCGGGGGTCAATCATAAAAACGGCGTCCTGCTCGGTGATCATGCCCTCATCCACCAGGTCGCAGGCGATTTTCAACGCGGCGGCGGCGGTGCGCTTGCCGTTGCGGGTCTGAAGCATATACAGCTTCTTATCCTCAATAGTGAACTCCATATCCTGCATATCCCGGTAGTGATTCTCCAGAGTAGAACAGATCTGCTGGAACTGTTCATACACTTCGGGCATGATCTCGGACATCTTGGCAATGGGCATGGGGGTACGGACGCCGGCCACCACGTCTTCGCCCTGGGCGTTCATCAAAAACTCGCCCATCAGCTTTTTTTCTCCGGTGGCGGGGTTGCGGGTGAAGGCCACGCCGGTGCCGGAGGTGTCGCCCAGGTTTCCGAAGACCATGGACTGCACGCTGACAGCGGTGCCCCAGGAGCCGGGGATATCATTCATGCGGCGATAAACAATGGCGCGGGGGTTATTCCAGGAGCGGAACACGGCCTTGATGGCACCCATCAGTTGCTCCTTGGGGTCGGAGGGGAAGTCGGAGCCGATCTTGGTCTTGTATTCGGCCTTGAACTGCTCGGCCAGTTCCTTCAGATCCTCGGCGGTCAGCTCGGTGTCCTGGGTGACGCCGCGGGCATGCTTCATCTTGTCGATGAGCTCTTCAAAATGCTTCTTTCCGACCTCCATGACGACGTCCGAATACATCTGGATAAAACGGCGGTAGCAGTCGTAGGCCCAGCGGGGGTTGCCGGACTTCTTGACAATGACTTCCACAACCTCCTCGTTCAGGCCCAGGTTCAGGATGGTGTCCATCATGCCGGGCATAGAGGCGCGGGCGCCGGAGCGGACGGAGACCAGGAG
>JAYFPV010000460.1:0-13355 GCA_034927465.1 Lawsonibacter sp. | reverse complement strand
TTCGCGGGTATTGGTGGTATACGGCGGGCAAAGTGCCGTCAAAAGCGGATTGCTGGATCGGGTCTTGTCTTCTCTGGATCAGGCCGGTCTGCCCCATTCCACCCTGGGCGGGGTACACCCAAATCCTCGTCTGTCTTTGGCCAAGGCGGGCGTGAAGCAGGCATTGGCTTTTGGCGCGGACTTTCTTTTGGCTGTAGGCGGAGGCAGCGTCATTGACACCGCCAAAGCCATTGCCGACGGCGCCGCGAACCCCGGCGTTGATCTTTGGGACCTGTGGGAGCGGAAAGTGCCCCTGACCGCTTCTCTTCCCGTTGGCGTGGTACTCACCATCCCGGCCGCCGGCAGCGAAAGCAGCAATGCCGCCGTTCTCACTCATGACGAAACCAAGGTAAAGCGCGGACTGGGCTCCGACCTCCAGCGGCCCCGATTCGCCATTCTAAATCCGGAACTCACTGCGTCTTTGCCCCCCTATCATATGTCCTGCGGTGTGTTAGACATTATGATGCACACCATGGACCTGTTTTTCAATCCCATCACCACCAACAACCTCACCGACGAAATTGCCGAGGGTCTACTGCGCAGCACGATATGCAACGGGAGCCTGTCCCTGGAACACCCCGGAGAGTACCAGGCCATGAGTGAACTGATGTGGGCGGGTTCCCTGTCCCACAACGGGCTCACCGGTCTGGGCGGGATCATAGACTTCGCCCCCCACCAGCTGGGCCACGAGCTCAGCGCCATGTTTGATGTGGCCCACGGAGCTTCTCTGGCCGCCATTTGGGACAGCTGGGCGCGCTATTGCTATCAAACCAACTCCGCCCGGTTTGCCCGGTTCGGCGTCAAGGTTTGGGGCTTAGCCTCCGGCAAGGACGACGAGAGCCTGGCGTTGGAGGCCATTGAAACCACCGCCGCCTACTTCCGCTCGCTGAATATGCCAACCTGTCTTTCCACGCTGGGTTGCGGCCCTCTTTCGGAGCAAACGCTGCAGGAGCTGTCTCACCGCTGCACCTTCCAGGGATCCCGCACCATCGGTTCCTTCCGGGTGCTGGGCTACGAGGATATTTTGGCGATTTACCGCCTTGCCAACCATTAAACGAAAACAAGGGGGACACCTGCTGCTGCAGGCGTCCCCCTTCCTCATTTCAACTCCCCGCGGATTTCTTCCATCCGGGCCAGGTACTGCTCCCGCATCATCCTCTGAAAGGCAGCGGTGTATTGTGGCTGATAATGGCTGGAATGGGTCACCAACTCCACACGCAAACGGTTGTCCAGCCCGGAAACCCGAAGCACTCGGACCCGCTCCTCTTGGGACGCCGTCTGGTTACTGGCAAAGACTTCTCCCAAAAAGCTCTCCGGGCAAAACGCCACCGCCTGGCGCAAACGGCACAGGGTCAGCTGAGTATGGTAGTCCCCCACCGAACAAACGGTGTCCATCAAAATATCCTGTTCCGCCAGGAACCGCTCTACCGCCTGTGCCGCAGTGCTCACCGCCGGGTTCCCGGTCAACGGCAGACCGGACAGCTCTTCCGGGCGGAGTTCCGTCCGGGCGGAGTTCCAACCAAAAAGTCGGCCTTGCAGCAGCTCTTCTGCCGCTAACAGATAAATGGGCTCCTCCAGCAGCCGCTCTTTTCTAAGCTGGGGGTGGGGTGGACAGTCTACACCCAGAAACAAGTCGATTTTACCTTCCAGCAGTTGGGGAACCAGTCGTCTGGTCTCGTCCAGCACCACAGACAGTCGTATGCCCGGATACTGCGCCCGATAGGCGGCAAACAAAGCCGGCAGCATCTGCCGGGCGCGTACCCCGTGGATTCCAAGGGTCACGGTCCCGTGCGCCGCTTCCCGCTCCCCGGAAAATTCCTGCTGAACCCCGTGCTCGATAACCTGAATCTGCCTCAGCGCACGGTACAGGATTTCCCCCGCCTGCGTCAGCTTCAGCCTTGGGCTCCGGTCAAACAGCTTTACCCCATAGGACTCCTCCAGCCGCCGGATGTGATCACTCAGACACTGTTGGGTCACATAAGCCCGGGCCGCCGCCCGGGTCACGCTCATTTCCTCCACCGCATAGAGAAACATCTGCTGGTTGGTCGTCATGTCCGTCTGCCGCCCTTTCGTTCTTGTACTGCGGTCATCTTACTATGTGTTCCCCAATATCACAAGTTATTTCTTGTTCATCTATCCAAAAACATCTGCTTTTCCGGATGGTTCTTTTCTGGTATGATGAAAAATATAAGGACAGGGAGGTTTTTCGGATGGAAGAAAAACGAGACAGCATGGCCGATGCCTACTATGTTGGGCTAATGGGGGCATCCGGCTACCGGCGCAAAGACTTAAGCAAACCGGTCATCGGCATTGTCAATTCCTGGAACGATGTCAATCCCGGCCACAAGCCCTTCAAGGAATTGGTGAATTACGTCAAGGAGGGGGTATGGGCCGCGGGCGGCACTCCGGCAGAGTTCACCGTTCCCGCCCCCTGCGACGGCATGGCCCAGCTCATCGGCATGCAGTATATTCTGCCCCAGCGTGACCTGATCGCCGCATCGGCGGAGGCCATGGCGAAGGCTCACGCCTTTGATGGCTTGGTATTCCTGTGTTCCTGCGATAAAATCGTCCCCGGCATGCTCATGGCGGCGGCCTCCATTAATGTGCCCTCTCTGTTTTTGACGGCAGGAGCCATGGTTCCCTACGATACTGGGGATAAGGTGCTGGTCACCCCGGATTTAAAGGAGTCCATCGGCGCCCGGAATGCGGACAAACTTACCGAGGCGGAGTTTTCCGACTACAAGGAGAACATCTGCTTTTCCTGCGGCACCTGCTCCATGTACGGCACCGCCAACACCATGGGAGTATTTGCCGAGGTGCTGGGCCTGTGTCCCATCGGCTCCACCACCATGCTGTACTGCTCCGCCGCCAAAGTCCGCCAGGCCAGGGACGTGGGTGAGCGCATCGTAGAGCTGACCCGGGATGGAATCGCCGCCCGCACCTTTCTAACGAAGGCATCCATCGCCAATGGAATTCGCCACGTGTCCGCCACCGGAGGCTCCACCAATTTTGTCATGCATGCTATGGCCATCGCCAAAACGGCAGGAATTCCGCTGGATCTGAAGGAATTTGACGCCATTCAGGAGAGCGTACCCGTGATTGCCAAATTCAAACCCTCCTCCCAATACAATCTCACCGACTACCACAAGGCAGGCGGCGTGCTGGGTACGCTGAAGGCAATCCAAACCCACCTGGATCTGGACGTGCCCATGGCCTTTGGTGGCACCATGAGACAACTGCTGAACCACTTTACCCATCCCGTAAACCAGGCAGTCATTCACTCGGCGGACGACGCTCTCCACCCAGACGGCTGCTTCACCATTCTCTACGGCAATCTCGCACCCCAAGGGGCGGTGGTGAAAAAAAGCGGTGTGGATCCCAAGATGTTCTATCATCGGGGTCCGGCGGTGGTATTTGAGTCGGAGGAGGATTTGATGGACCACTTCCTACACCAGAAAGTCGAGCCCGGCTGCGTGCTGGTCATTCGCTATGAGGGGCCAAAGGGCGGTCCCGGCATGCGGGAGATGTCCATCCCTGCTGCTATACTCATGGGGATGGGCCTGCATACCTCGGTCGCCATGATCACCGACGGCCGGTTCTCCGGGGCCTCCCGCGGCCCCTGCGTGGGCCACATCGCACCCGAAGCCTGGGAGGGCGGTCCCATTGCATGTCTCCAAAACGGAGATATGATCACCATTGACCTGGAACACAAGCTGCTCCAGGTAGAACTGT
Source organism: Lawsonibacter sp. (assembly GCA_034927465.1). Taxonomy (GTDB): domain Bacteria; phylum Bacillota; class Clostridia; order Oscillospirales; family Oscillospiraceae; genus Lawsonibacter. The sequence continues at coordinate 9,584 of JAYFPV010000460.1, read as the reverse complement.
CCTATGAGGAGTTAGAGCGGAGAAAGCAGACCATTCGGCGTCCCGATCATCCCGCTCCCGGAATGTTAAAGGCCTACCGGGCCGGCGTAGGCGGCGCCGAGGAGGGGGCCCTGTGGCTCTTCGGATAATTTGGGTTGTCCGAAGCCATCTACCAGACAAATAAAACGGACCCGGTGCGAAGGTACAAACAAAAAGACGGCTCTCAGCAAAGCCGCCTAAGACTGCTAAAAAAGTTCCATTGAAAAACTGAGACGGCTCTCAACAGAGCCGTCTCAGTTGCATTGTTGTGAAACTCGTTCTCCAGTAAAACAGCAAGCCGCTGCGGTACAAACCATCCAGGCGCATCAGCGGTTTCGTTTATGTACTGGGCTCCAGCGGCTGCACGGAGTAATTCAGTTCCGCCGGCGAGTGCGGATACTGCCGACCAAACGCCTTAATGATTCGCTCACAGACCATACAGCTGTTTTCATAGTTGGCCTGGGGCAGCATCAAAATATATTGGGACACACTGCACTGTGCCGCAACATCTCCCCGGCGCAGACTCAAGCGAACCTGTTCCTGAAGATTTTCCATTGCCCGGCCCATACTGCGTTTGGACAGCTCCTTGCCGCCTTTTCCCAAAATCGACAGCAGTCCGATGTGGATTGCATCACCGCGGCGGGCAACCAGCCGCGCCTCCGCATGATACAGCACCTTAAAAAAGTCGTAATCGCAGAACAACGCTCCCGCCGCCGTCTCGGTCTCTCGCAGCTGATCCCGCACCACACCCAGTGGAATGGCCCTGTCATTCACCACGCGAACGGCTTCCCGGTAGAGCGCACGAATATCCTCAGCTGGCATGACCCCAAAGTTGGAAAAGAGCAGCTCACTCATGTCCTCATAGACTGCAATGGCGCCTCGCTGGTCTTTCATGTCCACCAGGTTTCGCATCAAATGTCGATACAGATCCTCGTTATACGGTTCTACTTCTACCGCTTTACGGCACAATCGAATTGCCTCTTCCCGACGATTCCGTTCCTCCAGCAGAAGAAGCGCCTCCTGTACAGCATGAGTATACAAGTTATGGAAATAGGTCGCAATCGGCACCACCCACGGCTCTGTAGACAATTTCGTCAAGAAGTCTCCCTGGTATAATTCAATCGCTCCAAGGTATCGCTGCAGACGCTCATCCTCTGCCGCTGCAGCCCCTGCGCGGCAAAGGTTATCAAATTCTTCCAGATCAAGGCGGATGGAAATTTCCGGATTCCAGGCATATCCGCCTCTCTGCCGGACAATCAAATGATGACCGGCGTATTCTTCCAGTTGGTCCAGCATGGTACGTACCCGGTGAAACATGGTCTTCAGGGCGTTTGCGGGGTTTGCGCTGCTTTCTTCTTCCCCCCACAACAATCCGGTCAACTCTTCCTGCGAAATGGGACGATTCCGATAATAGATCATATACGCCAACAGCAACCACACCTTTCGGGAGCGGTTCCAGCTGTCATCAATCTTCTTATCCCCCAACTCGATGGAAAAGCTGCCCAGCATCCGCACCCGCAGTTGCTTGGCGTTCATACCTTATCCCTCCTTCGCAACAAAATGCAATAGTGGGGCAGAGAATTACAATTATACTATTTAAATGTACCACAATACGGAATTTATTGCAATGAGAATTCAACTAAATTTTGGAATGTTACAGATTTCTGGTGAAAATGCGCATTTTTTAAAAAGTTCTTTCCATTTTTGGGAAAGTATGTTATACTATGTCTAACTCAGTGTTTATCGATTTCAGAATTCCAGTTACTTCAATTAGAAAGAAGTGAATTGCGTGCGGTATTCGATTCATCGCTGCCTCCCGCTGCTGTTGGCTCTCTTTTTATTGCCCGGCTGCAGCCAAGCAGGCGCTCTCTCAGTTGCCGCTTCCCAGGGAGATCTCTCCCAGGAAAGCGTTTCTCAAAGCTCCGTCTCTGTCGATGCGGCAGATGGGGCCGTTACCTCGTTGGACGATGAGTCGGTTGCCCTGGCGGACGCTCCTGCGCTGCCTACCTATCTGATGCCGGTCGCCTCCGGAACCTTGGAAAAGCGAAACAGCAAGGCTGTGATTGACTATTCAAACACCAAGGACGGCTATGTGATGGTGCAGTACATCGCCTCTACCACCAAGCGGCTGAAGGCTCAGGTAAAGGGCCCGACTACCACCTACACTTACAACCTGACCTCTGGTCAGTGGACAACCTTCTCCCTGTCCGACGGCAACGGCAGTTATCAGATCGTGATTTATGAAAATATTGAAGGGACCAAGTATTCCTCCATTCTTTCCCAATCCTTTTCCGCTGCTATGACGGATGAGTTTGCCCCCTTTCTGCGTCCGAATCAATACGTGGACTATGCTGTAGCCTCCAATACCGTGGCTAAGGCAGCAGAACTGACAAGGGGGGTTACCGCCCCGCTTGACAAGGTTGCCGTCGTCTACAAATATGTCATTTCCAACCTGACTTATGACAAGCAGCTGGCCGCCACAGTTCAAAGCGGCTATCTTCCGGTCCTGGATACCGTTTTGGCAAAAAAGACCGGTATTTGTTTTGATTACGCCGCCTTGATGACCGGGATGCTCCGCAGTCAGGATGTCCCCTGCAAGCTGATCGTTGGATACGCCGGTTCTGTATACCACGCCTGGATCAGCGTCTGGTCGGAAGAGACTGGCTGGATTGACGGCGCCATTTACTTTGATGGGACCTCCTGGCAGCGGATGGATCCCACCTTCGCCTCCTCCGGAAAACAGAGCCAGGCTATCATGGCCTACATCGGGGACGGTAAAAATTACTCGGCCAAATATTTTTATTGAGTTTCAACATTCGTTTTCCCCTATCCCGTCGGTTTTTGTCGTTTTTCTCTTTACGGAACACACAAAATGATTTAAAATAAGCTTGCAGCTTTTCTGCAAGCTTATTTTTTGATTTCCGGCAATTTTTTTCTGCCCATCTGCCGCACCTGGACGGGAGAAAAGCCGAATCTATCATCGGAGTATTTATGAAAAAACATCAACTGTCCAATGATGAGATCAGTGGGTTATGTCTGGAGTTGTCTCTTCTTCTCCACGCCGGAGTCAATTTTGGTGACGGCCTTGCTTTGATGGCAGAGGAAGAGTCTCAATCTTCTTCTCATGATTTTCTCCTCCATATGGCTCAGCAGGCGGATGACGGTGCCTCCCTGGCAAACGTCTTTCAGACCTCAGGCCGCTTTCCAAACTATGTTTGCGCTCTGTTAGCGGTCGGCGAGCGGTCCGGACGCACTGAGGAATCTTTGACCGCGCTCGCCCAGTACTACGAGAGCCGCACCCAGCTCGACTGCCGTCTGCGCACCGCCCTGCTTTATCCCGCCGTGCTGCTGCTGATTCTGCTGATTGTCATTGTGGTGTTGCTGGTCCGGGTGCTGCCGGTGTTTAACGACGTGTATTCCGACCTGGGCGGGCACTTGACTGGAGTAGCCGGCGCGCTCTTCTTGCTGGGCTGCTTTCTGGATCAAATCATGCCAATCTTGCTTGTCCTGTTGGGCCTTATGTTTTTGTTCCTGGCTCTTTTTTCCCTCTCCCCTTCCTTTCGAAGTCTGCTTCTTTGCTGGTGGCGAACCCATTGGGGCGACCATGGGATTTCCAGAAAAATCAACACCGCAAGGTTCGCTCAATCCCTTGCCATGGGGCTGAGCAGTGGTCTTCCGCTGGAAGAAGCGCTCTCCCTGTCGTCTCATCTGCTGGAGGATGTCCCCTCCGCCAGGGTACGATTTCAGGATTGTCTGTCCAAATTGGAACAGGGTACTCCTTTGGCCAAGGCAATGGGGGAGTCCGGCGTGCTCCCCCGGACCCAGAGCCGCCTGCTGGATCTGGGTCTGCGCAGCGGCTCCGGCGACTCCGTGATGGAGCAGATTGCCCAGCGTCTGTTCGCGGAGAGTGAGACCGCTCTGGAGGAGAAGATCGGCCAAGTGGAGCCCACTCTTGTGGTGATCACATCGGTTCTCGTCGGCCTGATTTTGCTGTCGGTCATGCTGCCTCTGATGCACATCATGACGGCCATTGGGTGATCCTATGAAACAAAAAAGACGCCGCCTTCGTGTGGCTCTTGGCGGGCTGCTCCTTCCGGCAGGAGGTTTGGCCGTTCTTCTGTGCTTTCTCTTCGCTTTGTCAAACCTGGATGATGGGCAAACCGAAGAAGGCAGACAGCAGCTGGAGGATTCTCTGCGCCGTGCTTCTGTGGCCTGCTATGCAGTCGAGGGGATTTATCCCCCCAATTTGGACTACCTAAAGACACATTACGGTCTTCAGATTGATTCGGATCGCTACACTGTCTTCTATCACATTTTTGGATCGAACCTGATGCCTGACATCACGGTTCTGGAAAAGGAACCATGAACCATACTTCACCGAACAAACATCATATGGACAGCCTGCTGGCCCTGGTTCTCTTCGGTGTGTTCGCCGCATGCATCCTGTCTGTGCTGCTGACCGGGTCAGAGGCCTATCGCCGCCTGACGATACGGGACCAGGCTGCTTATGATCGCCGCACCTGCGTTCAATATATTGCAACCAAAGTCCGTCAGGCCCCCGGCCCGGACTCCATTTCCCTGTCCTCCTTTGGGGATGGGGATGCGCTTATGTTGACGGAGAACATCGAGGATGAACTCTATGTCACCCGGATTTATTGTGACAACGGCTGGATTCGGGAACTGTTTTCCTCCGCCGGCGAGGATTTCGTCCCGGACGACGGGGAAAAGGTGCTGCAGGCCCAGGCGCTCTCTCTGACCTTGGAAGGCGACCTGCTTTCGGTTCGAATCACCAGCAAAGACGGCAGTCTCATCCAGTTTATTCTTTCCGTCCGCGGAAAAGAGGGGGCGGTTTCATGAGAAGCAAAGCACCTCTTGCCCTGATGGAACTCACCATCATGGCGCTGGTGTTTGCCTTGGCTGCGGCCCTTTGTCTGCGCGCCTTTGTCTGGTCCGACACCCATTCCATTCGAAATGACGCCAGGGATCAGGCCATTTTACAGGCCGAAAGTGCGGCTGAAGTGCTGAAGCATTCCCGGGGCGACTTTGCCTTGGCTTCCACTGCTTTGGGCGGCAGCTGGGACGGCTCTGCCTGGATCATCTCCTATGACACGCAATGGCAGCAGACACATGGTCCATCGTTCTACACCCTGTCCGTTCAACCGGAAGGCAGCGGACAGATTTACCTTGGACAAGCCAATGTGGAAGTGACCGACAGCAGCGGAGACTCTCTGGTTCAGCTGACGGTATGCTGGCAGGAGGTGGGCGAACATGGCTGACCGGCCTCGCAGTTCTCCTCCTATGGTAGGCGGCAGTTCTTTGCTGGTTGTGTTCGCGGTTCTGTGCCTGACGGTCTTCGCTCTGTTATCCCTGTCCGCCGTTCAGGCGGACGGACGACTGGGGGACGCTGCGGCTCAGGCCGTATCCAGCTACTACCGGGCCGACGCTCAGGCAGAGGCCATTCTGGCCCAGCTGCGCCAGGGCAGCCTTCCTGACGGCGTGACGGAGGACGGGACAAATTATTCTTACTCCTGCCCCATTTCCGAGACCCAGAATCTGAACGTGGCAGTCTCTTTGGATGGAGCAGACTATACCATTCTGCGCTGGCAGGTCGTGTCCACCACTGACTGGCAGCCAGACGACAGCATGCCTGTCTGGGACGGGCAGACGCCTGATTGAACAGCACTCAAGGAGGTTATCCCATGTCAGGATTGATGGACTATTTAACCCAGGCGGTGACGGAACAGGCGTCTGACTTGTTTGTTGTGGCTGGCGGTCCTGTCAGTCTGAAAACAGACGGCAAAATTCGCGCGGTCAGCGAAGAGAAGGTTCTTCCTCCTCAGACCCAACAGCTGATTCATGAACTTTATACACTGGCCGGACGGCCCATGGAAGAGTACCTCCGCTGCGGAGATGACGATTTTTCCTTTGCAGTGGCCGGTTTAGCCCGCTTCCGGGTCAATGCATACCGCCAGCGAGGCTCTCTGGCCGCAGTCGTCCGGGTCGTGTCCTTTGATATTCCCTATGGGAAGTCCCTGCGCATCCCGTAATCGGTCATGGATTTGTCAAATGTGTCCCACGGTATGGTATTGGTCAGCGGCACCGCCGGCAGCGGGAAATCCACCACCCAGGCCTGCATCATCGACCAAATCAATCGGACCCGCAACTGCCACATCATTACGCTGGAGGACCCAATCGAATTTCTCCACCGGGATCAAAAGAGCATTGTCAGCCAGCGGGAAATTGCCATTGACACTGTGGATTATCTGTCTGCCCTGCGCGCCTGCCTTCGCCAGGCTCCAGATGTCATTCTGCTGGGAGAGATGCGGGATCTGGAGACCATCCGCACCGCTATGACGGCAGCGGAAACCGGCCACCTGCTCATTGCCACCCTCCATACCAAGGGAGCTGTCAACACCATTGACCGCATCATCGACACCTTCCCGCCCGCTCAGCAGGGGCAGATCCGCACCCAGCTGAGCACGGTACTCCACACCGTGGTTTCGCAGCAGCTGCTGCCCGACAAAAATGGCGGATTGGTGCCCGCATACGAAGTCATGCACATAAACGGCGCCATCCGCAGCATGATCCGGGACAGCAAAAATTATCAAATCGACAACGCCATTGCCGCAGGCAGCGGTGATGGAATGTTCTCGATTGACCAGTCCATTCTGGCCTTGTACAAAGAGGGAATCATCACGTTTGAAACTGCCCTTAACTATGCTGAAAACCCGGAACAACTTCGCCGCCGTCTGAACGGCTAGCTGCGGCGGTTTTTGTTTCAATCTGATGTGCTCAGGAGCCAAAACAAGTTGTTTTGTGCTCCTGAGCGTTTTTTATTTCTCGTCACAAATCGACTTTTTCTTTGCGTAATTATCTTTTTTGTGTAATTTTTATAAAAAATCTTTTCCAAATTTATGAAATTTTTTTTAATCTTTGTACGTAATTTTGAAAAATGTAACTGGTTTTGTAACCGCCATATGCTATACTCTCACCATGGAAAAGGGGGTGATCCCTGAATGCAGAACAGGATACGGGGCAACGAGTACCGAACCACCATTGTCTGTGTCGATTCCTATGAAAATGGAATTCTGGCCGGACGGTTCTATAACCCGTACCTCAAAGGTGGGGAAACCTTTCAAAGCTTGACTCAATTTCTGATCAAGATGGAGCAGACTCTGGACATGATGAATCTTCCCCAGTCGTTCACCGCGGTAAGGGCCTTTGCCTCTCCGCCAAGTCGAACGTCAGCAACTCCTCCTACCCCAGAGCTTCTGGAAGGTACATTGGCCACCTTTGCGGTACGCATCCTATTTCGCCAAAATGCCAGTTGGCAAGGCTCTATCACATGGCTGGAGGGTGGAATGGAACAGGGCTTTCGCAGTGTTCTGGAATTGGTCCTGTTGATGGACAGCGCTCTAAGCGGAATTAAGAAGGATTCGAAAAACGGAGCTTCTCTTCTCCATCCTGCCGAGGCATAGCCACGACGAAGATCCTACGCACCCCAAGCATCTTACCAAGCACAGCGCAGATCTCACCGTTTGAATTCCAATTTTCAGCAACACATGCGCAGAGAAAAAACGAACTCATTTTTAGCGGGACACTCGCACTTGAAATATCTGAATGAAGGCAAACCGTTTGAAAGAACGGGACGCAAAGCCAGGGGGCTAAAGCGGATACGCTATGCCGGCCCAGCCGCCAGTATTTCGATCTTCAAATGTTGAAAGGAGAACGAAATGAAGGCATCTAAACAGCAACTTAAACGATTGGGCAGGAGGGGGTTGTCCCTCCTCATGGCAATGACCATGTGCCTGAGCCTGATCCAAATCAGCGCATTTGCCACCGCAGACCCCAACGTCGTCACTCAGACCAACAATCAAATCACCCACAGCTTGGCCGGGGGCACCGTCTCTTACACCGGTGCCGGCACGGTGACGACCGGAAGCGACTGGGCCGTGCAGCTCAGCCGCACGCTGGAAGCCACTGGAACCGAAAACCTGTTCAATGTGAACATGGAGGTTGTGACCAAGGACGGCGCGATAGAGGTCACCAACTCCAGCGCGGCGGTGACGCTGGTGCTGGACACCTCCACCTCCATGCGCAACTGCGCCGAGTGCGGCTACGACCCATGGTCAAATTCAGTGTCGGCCCACAACAAACCAGGCACGTATACGCCCTGCTCCTGCCGCACCAACCGTCTACAAGCAGCAAAAGCCGCCCTTGCCAGTTTCCTGACCAGCTACGCCAAGGATGATCACGGCAACTTCTATTCCAGCCCCCGCATGGTGTCTCTGGTGACGTTCTCCGACAGCGCCTCGAATTGGGATTTGAGCTCCGCTTCCGGTAACCAGTACTGGGTCAACGTGAATAGTCAGGACGCGCTGGACTATATCATCAACAACGTGATCAACGGAACGGAAACTTACGGAAGCCAAAATCATCCGCAGACCCGCGACAAAATCAGCGCCAGTGGCTACACCAACACCGACGACGGCATGAGCACCGCGGCAGATCTGTTGAACACCACCACCTATAGCTCTGCTATTGGCAGCATCGACAACCGGTTCTGTGTTTTGCTCACCGACGGCCAGCCCACCACCTGTAATTATCCTGACGGCTGGTGGGATCTTTCCTATCCGAAAACCTATTACGCTCAGCTGAGCTGTGCGGATGTGACGGGCACCGGTGCCGCGCTGTACTCCATCGCCTATGGCATGAGCGGCGACACCGTTCAGGCAGAGGGAGTGGGAGACGTACCCATCATCACAAAGGACGGCAACGGCGTGGTGACCGGCGGCTGGCTGAAAGACCAGTGTGGCTCTACCGCCGTGTATGACGCCAGCAGTGCTTCGTCGTTGAACACCGCCTTACACAACATTCTGACCGACACCAATCAGAGCACTACCACCACCAACGGCGTGACCGCTTCCATCGGCCAGCTGCTGGGCGTGTCGGCTCACGCTTACACCTTCATCGGCTTCAACGACGACAACGGCCTGGTGCTGAACGGCGCCACGCCCGCCACTTCCTACAACGGCGCCAGCGTAACCGCAGATTCCCTCGAGTGGAATCTGTCCGCCGCCTCGTCGGTCAGAGATGACGGCGCCCAAACCACCACGTACTCCCTGTCCTATCAAGTCCGGCTGAATAACAACGAGGCAGACTTCCAGGATTGGACTGCGTCCAACCACGCAGCTGCCGCGGAGTACAGCGTGGGCAGCGCCTCCCTGACCTATCAGTATACCGCCCTGGATGACTCTGTTACCACTCCCCAAGTGGCCTTCCCCGATGTGAAGGCCCACGGCTATCTGGGGCACTTCGACTTTATGAAAATCGCCCACCATCAGGACGCCAACAGCAATGTAATTCCTCTGGCAGGTGCGCCCTTCACCCTGACCAATTCGGCGAACGCCGCTCTGTACGTTCCGGCGAACGCCATGACCCAGAATACCACTTCTCAGACCAACGCAGTAAATGAGACGCTGGGCAAGGTGGCTTTCACCGCCATTCCCTCCGGCTATGCCTACACGCTGTCTGAAACAGGGGAATTTACTTATAACAGCAGAACA